>JBGPGJ010000125.1:0-6002 GCA_041483795.1 Sulfurifustaceae bacterium | reverse complement strand
GGGCGAGGTAGTCGCGCGATTGCATTTCGATCAGGCGGCTGGCGGCACGGTCGAACTCGAAGATTATCGCACGTGCCTGGGGATCGGCCGTTGCCTCTTCTTTGTTCAGTAGTTGCGCGGGCGCTGCCTCGGCGGAAACGAAGAGCTTCACGCGATTGTCGTAGAACACATCCACGAGCAACGTGAAACGGCGCCCCTCATCGAGCCGGGCGGCGCCGAAGCGGGGCACGTTCGAGACAATGACCGTGTGGAACTCCTTCGCCAGCTGGAGGAAATCGAGTTGCGAGCGACCCCAACCGCAAATCACGTCGAAATCGAACCACACAACGCCGCCCGCGAGATGCCGGTACGGAATTACGCGCCCCTCGATTTCGAGCGGGCCGGAATCCTCTTCTACCTCGGCGATGCGCTGGAACGCTTGCGCCAGCGCCGCGTCGGCCGCCGCGCCGAGTGGGACGTGATAGGTGCGCGTGCGTTCGAGCGCGCGCAGGCGATAGTCCACGCCGCTGTCTACCTCGACGACGTCGAGCCGCTCCTTGAGCATGCGGATTGTCGGCAGAAAATCGTCGCGCGTGAGTCCGTCCTTAAATAACTCATCGGGCCGATAGTTCGAGGTCATGCAATACACCACGCCGAGATCCATCGTGCGCCGCAGCAGGCGCCCGAGGATCACGGCATCGGCGACGTCGTTGACGTGCATTTCATCGAAGCAGATCAGTCGCCAGCGCAGCGCGATGCGCCGCGCCAGCAGTTCCATTTTATTCCGCCGATCCTTGAGCGTATCCAGCTCGCGGTGCACGTCGCGCATGAAGTGATGGAAGTGCACGCGCTGCTTGCGCACCAGCTGCACGCAGCCGTAGAAGCTGTCCATCAGAAAGCTTTTACCACGCCCTACTCCACCCCAGAGATAGACGCCGCGCGGAAGCCGCGGATGGACGATCAGCCGCTGCAACAGCGTGCGGCGCCTGGCCTTGTACGCGTACCACTCGTCGTAAAACCGCTGCAACCTCTCGACCGCGCGTTGCTGCGCCGCGTCGGCCACGAAACCGCGCCGTCCGAGCGCGCGGCGATAGAGAAGTCGCACATCAATGCCACCTTCCTCGGTGGGGCCGGGCTGGGATGAGTCGCTACTCACGCCGGTGCGACACGTTCCCGTTGTCAACGGTGAACTGCATTACGCATTGAGGATCGGCAGCATCGGCAAATCGGTGATACCAACATCTATGCCCCGCTGCGACAAGAGTGTCGTGATCTGCCCGCGGTGATGCATTTCATGGTTAAACATTTGCGTCACGAGCACCCAGCGGGGATGGGTCTGGGTGATGTTGTAGAGCCTGCTCGTCCAAGTCATCGGCTCGTTAAACCATTGCATCGTTACCCCGGCAGCCCATTCGAGGATTTCGCGATCCATCGCCGCGCGCGCGGCGCGAAGTTCGGCGAAATCCGCATAGAGATCGATCCCGATGGGCTTCGTGTCGTAAGTCTTGCCGTTGAAGCGCGACAACCACGCCCGATCGCCCCAAAGGATATGGTTGAGCGAGCCGTGGATGGACTTGAAGAACGCGCCGCAATCGCGCTTGCGATCCTCATCGGGCAATCCGGCGCAGGCCGCGTAAAGCTTCTGGTTCATCCAGCGGTTGTATTCGGCCATCAGTTGCGCGTAGTTACCCGCATACATGGGCTGGTTCCTCTGCCGACGGTGGCGTGGCTGCGATGAGCACGGCGGCTCCGCTTGTACGTGAAGATCGGATTATTTCCGACCGACCGGCCTAATCGGGACTCGGTGTGAACGCCGTTTTCGGCGACAATACGTGTCGCTCTCCACCACCACGCAAAAATATAAAACGCATTGGCACTCCGCTCTCTGCCAGCGCCACCCGCGTGATATTGCTCGGCAGCGGCCAACGGGTGCACATGCGGAACTGGATCTAATTCGTACTTGCCACTTGCCTATTTGCGATAAGGCGTTAGGCCCGAGTGTCAATTTCATCGGCGGGTAGTGGGCTAACGCCACAAATTCGCTCTTGCGGAGACACCCGGCGTGACCCATTACGGTCGACCAGTAGTTCAAGCATCCTTGCTCGCGCTAGACTAGACATGGTGATCAGGACGATTGCCTACACGGACAACTATTCAACAAAGCAGTCGCAGCGACTCAACTGACAGCAACTAAGAGCACTTCGGTGAAACTGCAGTTTAATGTCTTGCTGGTAAACTATGATAATTGGCTTGGTCCTTCCCGTCTTCCGCCAGTGTTGCACCAAGCCGGCTGCTACGTGAGCGTAGTAGCGCCGAGAAGGAATTTCGTTGTCAAGTCTAGGTATATTGAGCGATTCTATCCGGCGTCTGAGAACTTGCTTGAGTTTGTTGAGACGTTAAAATCGCACCTCGTAACGCCGTCCATTCGATACGACTGGGTCATTTCCGCCGATGACCCCTTACTCTTAGCCCTCGCCGAAAGACGAAAGGAAATTTGGGTTGCGCAGTGCTTTCCTGTAAATCCGAAGGAAAATTCGCTCGATTTCCTGTTGAATAAATCCGAGTTTCTTGTTGAGGCAAAAAAACTCGGCATTCCGGTGCCGTATTCATTCATATGCAGGACAACGGAAGAAGCACTGAGCGCGGCATCCGCGATTGGTTTTCCCTTGATGGTCAAGAAGAATACCGGCTTTGGCGGTAACAGCGTTTGGCTGGCGACAGATCCCAATCATCTGAAGTCGCTTTGCCAAGAACATTTTGATGACAAATCGGGAATTATCGTTCAGGAGAAGCTCGTGGGAGGAATCGGCAGCGTCACCGCGCTGTTTAATCATGGAGAGCTGGTGGCGACGCTTTCGTTTCTTAAAACGAGGACCTATCCCGGTACTTTCGGTCCGAGCTGCACGTTACAACCAATCTACCTCCCAGAACTTGAACCGCATTTGTCCACTCTCGGGAGGCATACCGGCTTCCACGGTCTGGGTGGAATTGACTTCATTCGTAACCCGCGAACCGGCGATATCAGAATCATCGAGCAACATGCCCGACCCCAGCCACAACCCTATTTGGGGAAGCGGATGGGCGTAGACTTCGCGGAGGCAATTCACGCCACGTTGTCGGGAAAACGACGGGCGCTACCGATGCGCCAAGATCCGCGTCTTACAATGTTTGTGCCGTTGTTCCCTCAGGATATCAATTGCGCACTGTCAGAGCGGGACATTGGGCGTGCGCTCAAATGGCTAGTGTGGCCACTTTGGTGGCGAGACATCATGTGGGATGAACCGGCATTGCTCGCCACGCACGTCGTGTCGCTTGCGCGACAGTTCTGTCGATTATTGATAAATCTTGCGCGACAGTTCTGTCGATTATTGTTAAATATATTTTAAGGTTTCCAACCATTGATCAAGCAATGAGCGTCGCCTCTTCTGTAGCATTTACTTTTTCTGACCAACCACCGGCCAAAGCGCTACTCACCGGATCCGCCTCGCGTCGTCGGAAACATTAGACTACTTTCTTGATTCTCATTGTAACACTCCGGTTGATCGCGCCATTTTAGCAGTTCGGTACGAGCCTCATTTTCGGCGACAATACGCATCGGCTCCATGACCAAGCAAAAATATGAAACGCATAGGCACGCCGCTGTCGCCCTGCGCCACCCGCGTGATGTTGTTCGGCGGCGGCGAGCTGGGCAAGGAAGTGATCGTCGCGTTGCAACGACTGGGCGTCGAGGTAATTGCCATGGACCGCTACCCGAACGCCCCCGGCCATCAGGTTGCTCACCGCAGCCACGTGCTACCGATGACGGATGGTGACAAGCTGCGCGCGTTGATCGCGCAAGAGCGCCCGCACCTGGTGGTGCCGGAGATCGAAGCGATTGCGACCGACGCACTGATCGAGATCGAACGTGAAGGATTGGCCGAAGTCATCCCCACGGCGCGCGCGGCGCAACTGACCGTGAACCGCAAGGGCATCCGCCGGCTTGCCGCCGAGACCTTGAAGTTGCCGACGTCGCCGTATCGGTTCGCGAACAGTTTGAACGAGCTGCGAGCGGCGCTTGACAGCGGCATCGGATATCCGTGCGTGGTCAAGCCGGTGATGTCGTCGAGCGGCAAAGGTCAGTCCGTCGTTAGGTCGCGCGCGGATGTCGCCAAGGCGTGGAACTATGCGCAAACCGCGGGGCGCGTGCAGCAGGACCGCATCGTCGTCGAAGGATTTATTGATTTCGATTACGAGATCTCGCAACTGACCGTACGCGCGATCGGCGTCTCGGGCGAAGTGGAGACGTTTTTTTGCGAACCGATCGGCCACGTTCAAGTCAACGGCGATTACGTCGAGAGCTGGCAACCGCAGCCGATGACGCCGACGGCGCTGGCGCGGTCGCGCGAAATCGCGGGCAAGGTGCCCGCCGAGCTCGGCGGGCGCGGTATTTTCGGCGTTGAGCTGTTCGTCAAGGGCGACCGGGTCTGGTTCTCCGAAGTCAGTCCGCGACCGCACGATACCGGCATGGTGACGATGTGCTCGCAGGGGCAGAGCGAGTTCGAACTGCACGCGCGCGCGATCCTGGGATTGCCGGTGGATACGCGACTGCGCGCCCCCGGCGCCTCGGCCGTAATTTACGGCGGCGTGGACGCGGCCGGCATCGCGTTCGAAAACATCGCGGCCGCGTTGCAGGTGCCGCAGTCCGATCTGCGTCTGTTCGGCAAGCCGGAGTCGTACCTCAAGCGGCGCATGGGCGTGGCGCTGGCGAACGGCGCGAACATCGTCGAAGCGCGCGAACGCGCCAAGCTCGCCGCCGCGCGCGTCAAACCGGTGGCAATATATAAGAGTGCACTCAGTTGAAATCGAACATGCGACCGCGCGAGCGCACCATTGAAGCGAACGGCCTGTCGCATCATGTCCTCGAGTGGAATATCGCGGCGAGCGATACGACGGTCGTGCTGTTGCACGGTTTTCTGGATCTCGCCTGGAGCTTCGAGCGCGTCGCGGTCAAACTCGCATCGCATTTTCACGTGCTTGCGCCGGACTTCCGCGGTCATGGCGATTCGGGTTGGGTGGGGGTGGGAGGCTATTACTATTTCCCCGACTACACCGCCGATCTCGCGCGTCTGCTGCCGCCATTGACACGCGCTCGCGTGTTTTTAGTCGGTCACTCGATGGGCGGTACCGTGGCGACGTATTACACCGGCACCTTTCCCGAACGGGTACATAAACTCGCGCTACTGGAGGGCATCGGTCCGCCGGCGAGCGAGCCCGAGCGCGCGCCGGAGCGCATGTTGGCCCATATTCAGACCGTGGACGAAGCGCGTGCGAAACAACCACGACCGCTGCCATCGCTGGCCGCTGCCGCCGAGCGCCTGTGCCACGTCCATCCGCGGTTGAACCGCGACTGGGCGCAAACGCTAGCGCAACGCGCGACGCGGCCCGCGCCGGACGGTGCGCCCGCCGGTCGACTGTGGAAGTACGACCCCTTGCATCGCACACGCTCGCCGCTGCTGTTCGATGTGGCGCAATACGAGGCATTCGTGCGCCGTATTCAATGCCCGGTGCTGCTCGTCACCGGCGCCGAGTCGGAGATGAAGTTTTTCCGCGACCCATCGCGGCAGGCGCTCTATCCCAATCCTCGCGTGGAGACCCTCGCCGGTGCGGGACACATGCTGCAACTGGACCAGCCCTACGCGCTCGCCGATATGCTCCTTGATTTCTTCCACGATTAATTTTTGTGCGCCGGTTGTACCACGGTCGAAAAGCCAGTAGCGTAGAGCCCGGAAAAACGAGAGAACGATTTCCATGAAAGCGATACTGGTAAAGCAGCCAGGCGACGCGGAGGTATTGGAATACGCCGATGCGCCCGACCCGGTGCCCAAAGCCGGCGAGTTGCTAGTGCGCGTGCACGCGACCGCGGTGAACCGGGCGGACGTGCTTCAGCGTCGAGGCCTTTATCCACCGCCACCGGGCGCATCCGACATTCTCGGCCTCGAGTTCGCGGGCGAGGTACTGGAGTCGGCGGGCCGTTGGCGCAAGGG
>JBGPGJ010000124.1:0-6008 GCA_041483795.1 Sulfurifustaceae bacterium | reverse complement strand
GTACCGGCGTCCCCCTCGAAGCGGAGCAACTCAACTGGATGCGCGTGCAAGCACCGATAGCAAAGACGATGCGCGCAAAAATGACCGGCGCCGCAGGTGCCCCGATACCGGGCATCGAACAGTCGGCGCTCACGCACGGCATGCGTTCTTATATTACCCGGCTCGAGGCCGAGGGTAGCGCCGGTGCACGGGTGACGCTCGAGGCGGTGCCCTTCAACGCCTTGATCGCCTGGATATCGGAATTGCAGGCGGCGCAAGGGCTGGTCGTCGAAGAGACCACGATTAACGCACACGCCACCTCCGGCGCGGTCAACGCGCAACTGCGGCTTCGTAGCGGCGCATGAAACACGGTCGTTTCTGGCGCTGGCTCGGTTTTTTTGCGCTGGGTCTGGTTGTGTACGGCGTGTTCCTGTTCGTGTTCGCGCCAGCCGACTACTTTGCCCGCGGCGTCGGTCTCGTCAGTCGCGGCGCCGTTACCGTGCCACAGTCGAGTGGCACGTTTTGGCGCGGCAGCGGTACGCTCGCCCTCGCGCGCGCCACCGCGCACGATGCCGCGCAGCCGCTGGGGCAAGTGCAATGGATAATCCGGCCGTGGCAACTTTTCACCGGGTCGATCGTCGTCGAGCTGCAATTCGCCGGCCACGACACCGAAGCGCGCGCCACGGTGGGCGTGGGTTTACGACATCACACCTTGGACAACGTGGCGATCGTCGCGCCGGTGGGTTACATCGCACCGTTCTATCCAGCCGCCGGGTTGATGGGACTCAGTGGACGCTTACGAGTAACGGCTGCAACCCTTGAAATCAGCAAGGAGGCGCTGCAAGGCTCGGCCGAACTGCTATGGGAAGGTGCGGCGAGCCGCCTATTGCCGATCGCTCCCATCGGCGATTACAAACTGCAAGTAAGCAGCCAGGGAAAACGTGCCGACCTTCGACTCAGCACCGTACAAGGCGTTTTGCAAATCGCAGGTCAGGGCGAGTGGCGTCTGTTCGAAGACGGCACGCTACGAGTCCAGGGCACTATTGCTCCATCTGCCCCCCAGCCGGCGCTGGAGCCCTTCCTGAATACCTTCGGCCCGCCCCAAGCCGACGGCCGGCGTTCGTTTACTTTCGAGACGCGATTGATGTCGCTCCAGCCCGCAGCGTTGTTTCCCTTTTAATTGCCATGCAGCCACCCTCGCGCGGCCACGGCAGCGAGCGGCGCGGGCGTTCAAATTACGCCACTGGAGCGAAGCAGCTGCACCAACCCGTCATCGAGCGGTGTCGTCGGCACCGCACCCAGCGCCGACCGTAACCGTGCGATGTCGGCGCAGGAACGTACGATGTCGCCCACGCGCGCCGGCTCGTGACGCCGCGCAATGGTGCGTCCGGTCAGACGCTGCAACGTCTCGAGCAAGTCCAGCAATGAACATTCGACGCCGCGACCGACATTAAGAACCCGACCGAACGTGGATTCGTTGCGTACCGCGCGCACGACAATCTGCGCCAAGTCGCCGACGTATACGAAGTCGCGCGTCTGGCGGCCATCGCCGAAGACCGTCACCGGCGCGCCGGCGCACAAACACTCGACAAAAATGCTGATAACTCCGGAGTACGGCGACGACGGATCCTGACGCGGTCCGTAAATATTGAAAAAGCGAAACGCCGTGCCCCGAATCCCGAATTTGTTACCATAGAACGCCAGATAATGTTCGCCAGCCAATTTGTCCGCGGCGTACGGCGACAACGGCGCGAGCGTCGAGGTTTCCGAAACCGGAACGCTCGCGGTATCGCCGTACACGGCCGCCGAACTGGCGTAGACCAAGCGCCGGACTCCCTGGGCGCGCGCCGCTTCCAGCAGGTGCAACGTTCCGACCAGGTTAGTCGCGTGCGTTCCGACCGGATCGTCCACGCTCGCCTGTACCGAAGCCACCGCCGCCAAATGCACAATGGCGTCTACGCTGCGCAGGGCGCCGTCCACGACGGCGCGGTCGCGGATGTCTCCTTGCACGAACTCGATCCCGGTCGGCGGTAGGTTGGCACGCTTGCCGGTGGAGAGGTTATCGAGCACACGCACCGCGTCGCCGTCGGCGATGAGTCGCTCCACCACGTGCGATCCTATAAACCCAGCGCCGCCGGTGACGAGGAGTTTCATTTATTTCTCATGTTCTAACCATGAATCTTGACGGCGCGTGCGCGAACCGGCGCGGAGGCATTATGCCGCATCGGGATATCGCTAAATAGAGGGTTTACGGCAATACTCGTGGCAACTGACCATTGAGAACTGTAACGGCATGCGGCTTGGAGCGGCAGTCTGGGTCAAGTAAACTACGCCCCCGCACATCAAACAACCAATAAGCGAGTAATCCCCATGAGTACAGTTGCCGTCGTCGGGCTCGGCTATGTCGGTCTCCCTCTTGCCGTTGAATTCGGCAAGCTGTACTCAACCATCGGGTTCGATCTCAACACCGAAAAGGTCGCCCACTACCGCAAGCACGTGGACCCGACGGGCGAGGTCTCGACCGAAGAACTGCGCGCAGCCGACAAGCTCACCGTGACCATAGATCCTGGCGCGTTGAAGCAGGCTGACTATATTGTCGTCGCGGTACCGACTCCGATTGACGCGGCGCGCCTGCCCGACCTGGGTCCACTTGTCCGCGCGAGCGAGACCGTCGGGCGCAATATGAAGCGCGGCGCGATCGTGGTGTACGAATCCACCGTGTATCCCGGCGCCACCGAGGAGGTCTGCATTCCGTTTCTCGAAAAACATTCCGGCATGAAATGGAAACAGGACTTCTTTGTCGGCTATTCTCCCGAGCGCATCAACCCAAGCGACAAGGAGCACACGCTCACCAAGATAGTTAAGGTCGTCGCCGGCGATAGACCGGAAACGCTCGATGCAATCGCGCACCTCTATGGTTCGATCGTGACCGCCGGCGTACACCGAGTATCGAGCATCGCGGTCGCCGAGGCAGCCAAGGTGATCGAGAACACGCAGCGCGATCTTAACATCGCGCTCATGAACGAGCTGTCGCTGATCTTCCACAAGCTCGGCATTGACACACTCGAAGTACTGCAAGCCGCCGGGACGAAGTGGAACTTCCTGCCCTTCCGCCCGGGGCTCGTGGGCGGCCACTGCATCGGCGTGGACCCGTATTACCTGACGCACAAAGCAGAGATGACCGGCTACCATCCCGAAGTGATCCTCGCGGGACGGCGGATCAACGACGACATGGGCAAATACATCGCCGAGCAAACCATCAAGGAGATGATCCGCTGCGGCAGCCCGGTGCGCGGCGCGAAAGTCAACGTGCTCGGCCTCACATTCAAGGAGAACGTCGCCGACCTGCGCAATTCGCGCGTGATTGACGTCATCGCCGAACTCAGGACCTACGGCGTCGAGGTTCACGTGCACGATCCGATGGCGTCGGCAAGCGATGCGCGTCGCGAGTACGGCATCGAACTGCTCGACTGGGATCGGCTCCCGGTCGCCGATGCCCTGATCCTCGCCGTCGCGCACCGGCAGTTCTGCGAAAAGGACGTCGCCTCCTACGCCGGTAAGGTGGTAAAGAACGGCTGCCTGATGGACGTCAAATCGGTACTCGATCCCGCGGCGCTGCGCGCCGCCGGCCTGTCGGTGTGGCGTTTATAGCGAGACTCCGCGAGTTCCGTTCCCATGAAGATTCTCGTTTGCGGCGGCGCCGGCTACATCGGCGCGCACATGTGCAAGATGCTCGCGGAGTCGGGACACGACGTCACGGTGTTCGATAATCTGTCCACCGGCCACCGCGAGGCCGTGCGTTGGGGCGAGTTGATCGTCGGCGACCTGCTGATCCCGGACGACATCGAGCGCGGGTTTCGCGCCGCGAGTTACGACGCGGTGATGCACTTCTCCGCCAAGTCGCTGGTCGGAGAATCCATGACGCGACCGGACCTTTACTACCGCAACAACGTCACCGGCACCCTGAACCTGCTCGATGCCATGGTGGCCCACGGCGTGAAGACCTTTATCTTCTCGTCCTCGGCGTCGGTCTTCGGCATGCCGGACTACACGCCCATTGACGAACGCCATCCGCGGCGTCCGATCAATCCCTACGGTCAAAGCAAGCTGATGGTGGAGCACATGCTGGCCGACTACGACCACGCCTTCGGAATGTGCAGCGTATGCCTGCGTTACTTCAACGCCGCGGGCGCCGACGCCGGCGGCGCCATCGGCGAGAAGCATGAACCCGAAACCCACCTGATTCCGAACGTGCTGCGCTCGGTGCTGAATCCTTCGGCCAATTTCCTGAAGGTTTTCGGTTCCGACTATCCGACGTCCGACGGTACCTGCGTACGCGACTACATCCACGTCACGGATCTGTGCGACGCCCATCTGCGCGCGCTGGATTACCTGAAACGCGGTGGCAAGAGCGATATTTTCAATCTGGGCAACGGCACCGGCTTTTCCGTCCTCGACGTGATCCACACCGCCGAGGCCGTGACAGGAAAGAAAATTCCGTACAACGTCGTCGGGCGCCGCGCGGGCGATCCGGCGGTGCTGGTCGCCTCGTCGGAGAAGGCGGTGCAGACACTCGGCTGGAAGCCGCGCCATGCGGAACTGGCGGAGATCATCGAGACCGCGTGGCGATGGCACAAAGCTTCGCCCTGACGCCGCCGCAAGCGGTATCGCGACGGGAGCTACAATAGCGCGATCATGACGGCAACAGGGCCAACCTCCGCCAAACGCCCGCGTATCATCGGCCTGATCCCGGCAGCCGGTTATGCCACGCGCCTCGGCCCGCTTCCGTGCAGCAAGGAGATCTATCCCATCGGGTTGCGCCCCGACCCGGACGGATCGGGCATGCGCCCGAAAGTCGTGAGCCACTACCTGCTCGAAAAGATGCGCCGCGCGGGGATCGAACAGGCGTACATCGTACTGCGCGAGGGCAAGTGGGATATCCCGGCGTACTTCAAGGACGGCGCGCTCGTGGACATGCACCTGGCGTATCTTATAGTTGATGTCCCGTACGGCGCGCCCTACACCCTCGACCAAGCCTATCCCTTCGTGCGCGACTCGCTCGTCACGCTCGGCTTCCCGGACATTCTGTTTTCGCCCGATGACGGCTACGCGCGCATTCTGCGGCATCAGGCGCAGAGCGGCGCCGACGTCGTACTGGGCTTATTCCCGGCGGATCGGCCGAGCGCAGCCGATATGGTTGCCGTGGATGCACGCGGGCGGATCGAGCGCATCGTTATCAAACCGCGCACGACGGATCTGCGGCACACTTGGGGAATCGCGGTCTGGACTCCGGCGTTCACCGAGTTCCTGCACAACTATCTGGCCGAGTTGCCAGTACCGACCGAGAACTCTACCGAACTATTCGTTGGGGATGCGATACAAGCGGGGATCAACAGCGGATTAAAGGTGGAGGGGGTACAGATTTCGGACACGCCGTTTCTCGACATCGGCATACCCGAAAATCTTGCACGGGCACTTTCTAATGTTGTACAAATTCCGGCGTAATATTCAGCACGTGACTGAGCCGCCTAACCGTGAATATTGATTGCTCTAGCGAGCACCATAGCCGGTAAGAACGGTCCGGATTGTTCTCATCGCAATTAGCATATCAAACCAGAACGACAGATGCTTCACGTAATATAAATCATAACCAAGTTTGGTCCGCGTCTGATCCGAACCCGCGGCATAGCCTTGGTTCACCTGCGCCCATCCAGTGATGCCTGGTTTGACCAAATGACGGTACGCATAGAGCGATATCTCCTTTTCGTAAATCTGCGCGAATGGAAGTTGTTCTGGCCGAGGCCCGACGAGACTCATCTCGCCACGGAATACGTTCCAAAGTTGCGGTAATTCGTCGACGCGAAAGCGCCGCAGCCAGCGTCCTAGCCGAGTTATGCGGTGATGTTCGGCAACGGCGTAGTTCGGAATCCCATGTTTCTCGTTAACGTACATGGTTCGAAACTTCACCATGCAGAATTTAGTGCCGATCAAACCAACGCGCTCTTGCCAGAAAAACGCCGGCCCCGTTG
>JBGPGJ010000123.1:0-6010 GCA_041483795.1 Sulfurifustaceae bacterium | reverse complement strand
TTTCACGCGTTCCGGCCAACCGGGCAGCTTGTCGAGATCCGCGAGCAACTCCTCGGCGTAGTTCGTGATCGCGAGGTAGTACATCGGGATCTCGCGCTTCTCCACGATCGCGCCGGTGCGCCAACCGCGGCCGTCGATCACCTGCTCGTTCGCGAGCACGGTCCGGTCCACCGGGTCCCAGTTCACCACGCCGGTTTTCTTGTAAGCAATGCCGCGCTCCAACATGCGCAGAAACAACCACTGGTTCCACTTGTAGTACTCGGGCTTGCAGGTCGCGAGTTCGCGCTCCCAGTCAATCGCGAAACCGAGCGACTGGAGCTGCCGCTTCATGGTGGCGATGTTGTCGTACGTCCACTTCGCCGGCGGGACTTTATTCGCCATGGCCGCGTTCTCGGCCGGCAGGCCGAAGGCGTCCCAACCCATGGGCTGCAGCACGTTATAGCCGCGCATGCGGTGGTAGCGCGTGAGCACGTCGCCGATGGTGTAGTTGCGCACATGGCCCATGTGCAGCTTCCCGGAGGGATACGGGAACATCGACAGACAGTAGTATTTCTCCCGATTGGGAGTTTCCACCGCCTTGAAGCTTTGACGCTGCTCCCAGTAGGCCTGGGCCTCTTGTTCTATCTGTTCTGGAGAATAACGCTCATGCATCGTGCAGGTCAGATGTTCGATGGAAACGCCAAAGCCTGCCACAGCCGGGCGGCAGGGGCAAACTTCCTAACCCTGCAGGGCTTTTCCGTCGTTCTCGCGGCACTCTTGAAGCACTCCGGCGGATCGTTGTGGCGACCTCCGCAGCGCCGATGGCCCGATACTTGGCGAGTGGGACTGATCGAGGGAATCGGTCAGCCGCTTGCGCTCTTGATGTCGGGGGCGACCAGCCGTTCGCTCGGTGTGAGCCGCCGGCCGGTGCGCAACAATTCGACGAATGTCTCGGCCGGCAACGGCTTGCTGAAATAATATCCCTGAATCAAATCGCACTTGTGCTGGTGCAAGAACACCAGTTGCTCGCGTGTCTCCACCCCCTCGGCCACGACGCGAATGCCCAGGGTATGCGCCATGCTGATGATCGCATCCGTGATCGCGGCGTCGTCCGGATCGGTGGTCACGTCGCGCACAAACGAGCGATCGATCTTGAGGTTATCGATGGGAAAGCGTTTCAGATAATTCAAGGACGAATAACCGGTGCCAAAGTCATCCACGGAAAGATACACCACCAAGGCATGCAACTCTCGCAACACCGCCTCGGCGGCATCCATGTTCTGCAACATGCCTTCGGTGAGTTCCAACTCCAGATATTTGGGTTCGAGCCCTGTCCGCGCCAGCGTCTGGCGTACGGTTTCGACCAGATTCTTATCCCGAAATTGCCGGCCGGAGAGGTTCACGGAGATGCGCAGCGTGGGCAGGCCGGCTTCTTGCCACGCCTTGTTCTGCGTGCACGCGCTGCGCAGCACCCACTCGCCGATGGGTACGATCAGCCCGGTCTCCTCCGCCAGCGGCACGAACGTCGCGGGCGACACCAAACCGAGTTCCGGGCTCTGCCAACGGATCAACGCCTCCACACCCACCATCGTACCCTTCGTCAAGTCCACCTGCGGCTGGTAATGCAGCAGAAATTCCTGACGCTCCAAGGCACGGCGCAAGTGGATCTCCAAAGTCAAACGCTCGAACGCCTTCGCGTTCATCTCCTGGGTATAAAACTGATAGTTGTGGCGGCCCTGCTCCTTGGCGCGATACATGGCTACGTCGGCGTTCTTGAGCAAGCCCTCAACGTCCCGGTGGTCCTGCGGATAGAGCGCGATGCCGATGCTGGGGGTCACGAATAGGTCGCGGCCGCCGATATGGAAGGGGTGCGCGAAGCTATCCAGAATCTTTTGCGCCGCTAACGCCACATCGTCGGGCTGCGCCACGTCCGCCAAGGCGAGAGTGAATTCATCCCCACCTAAACGCGCGATCGCATCGCCGCGCCGTGTGCAGTTGCGTAGACGGTCGGCCACGCCTTTGAGCAGTTCATCGCCCGCCTCATGGCCCAAGGTATCGTTGATGGTCTTGAAACGGTCCAGATCCATAAACATCACCGCCGCCAAACGTCGGCGGCGGGCAGCCTCCTGAAGGATCTGGCTCAGATTCTCGCCGAACAGGACGCGGTTGGGCAGACCGGTCAATTCATCGTAGTGCGCCAAATAAGTCAGGCGCTCCTGCGCCTGCCGCTGTTCGGTGATGTCGCGCGCGATCGCGAAGCCCACCATCCTGCCGCGTTGTCGCATCTGACCCACCGTCACCTGTACGTAAATAATTTTGCCGTCTTTGGCGCGCCAGCGGCGCTCACCGATGGAAAAGCTGTCGCCCAATTCTATGATGCGCTGCGCAAAGTTATGGATGCTGCGTTTGTCGTGCTGAATGAAATCTTGCATAAACAGGCCGCCCATCTCTTGCACGTCGTATCCCAACAGTCGCCGGAATGCCGGATTCCCTTCCAACACCTGTTTGGATTCGAGATCGTAAAAATAAATAGCCTCGACCGAATGCTGAATTAGGGCGGAATAACGGTCCTCGCTCTCCTGCAACGCCTCCTCGATGCACCTGGCGGCGGTAACGTCCAACATGATGCCGTGCAGTTGCACCGGGCGACCGTCCTGCTTTACCACCGTCACCTTATCCCGGAGCCATAACGCGCGCCTGTCGGCGGCGATCATACGATACTCCAACTCATGATCGCGTCCATCGCGCGTAGCCGCAAGGCAATACGCAAGCGCCTGCTCGCGATCCGCCGGATGCAGATGGTCTTTCCAGAAGGTCTCGCTCTCCAGCCATTGGCGCGCGGGATAACCCAGAATCCGCTCGGCCTGAGGACTCACATAAGTAAATTTGAAAGTATCGGGATCGGCCTGCCACACGATGGCATCCACCGATTCGACCAGCGCTTGGTATCTACGCTTGCTCTCCGCTAGTTCCGTCTCCCTCTGCTTGCGCTCGGTAACATCGCGCGCGATAAAAAACCCGAGGTCGCGTCCCCGATGCCGGATCTTGCGCGCGCTCACTTGCACGTCGATCAAACCGCCGTCCTTGCGGCGCCAGCGGCGCTCGCTGTTGGCGACGACGCTGGAAGAAAACAGGTTTTCCATAAGGGCGTCGATGTCCGACCGCGGATGGGCGACAAAATCGTAGATCGTCAACGACAAGACCTCTGCCTGCGAGTAACCCAATAAGTGCAGGAACGCGTCGTTACACTCCAATACGCGCTTGGTCTCGGGATCGAACAGATAGATGGCCTCGACCGAATTTTGGATCAGGGCGCGGTGGCGTTCCTCGCCCTCACGCAACGCCTCTTCCGCGCGCTTGCGCCGGATGGCATTGCCTAACTGTCCAGCGATCAGGGTCGCTAAATCCAGCAAGCGCGTGTCCTCTTCGCGCGGCGAGCGCGTGCTGAATTCCAGCACTGCGACCACTTCCTGGTCCGCCAGGATCGGCACCCCCATCCGGGCCTTGAAGCCGACCTGTCGCATGCGCTCCGCACGGCGCGGCTCAGGCTCAAGGCGTATATGGCCTTCGCGCAACCACTCCGGCTTCTTGGCGGCCCATACTCGACCGGGCAAACCCTGACCGGACTGAAACGTGAACTCGCGCAGCCCGGTGCTGTAGCTCTCCAGTTCGGGCTCGCCATACCAGGCCGGACTGTACTCCAGACACGCGCCGTCCAGGCGCAGAAGCCAGGCCTGACCGAATATCCAGCCAGCGGCCTCGCATATTCTCTTCAATACGACATGCAAGGCCGTACGCACGTCTTGCGCCTGGCTGACCTCGGTTGTGATCGTTTGCAGCAAACGCAGCTCTCCTTCAACACGCCGACGCTCGAATACCTCCTTTACCAACCTGCCGGCCAGCGGCGCGATCTGCCAACGCAACAGCAGCAGGCCGACCAGGGCCAACACCGCCAGTGCCGCCAGCATCCCCCGCAGGCGCGCGCGAATCGGCTGTTGCATTTCGGCCTTGTCAATTTCCAATAGCATACCTAAACCCAAAGCATCGATGGGACCATAGGCCGACACCACCTCCTTGCCGCGATCGTCGACATTGCTGCTCACGCCGCTCTCGTCTGCCAGGGCATGGCTCATGGGTAATGGATCGCCGTTTCGATGGCGCAGAATCTTTGCTACGCGGTAGTCATACTGTGCATGTAGGCATTGCAAATCGTCTCCCGACGGCGCGCACACCGCGACTGCGCCCGTAGCACCTAGCCCGGTGCGGTCTTTCAGCATCGCGTCGATTTCCTTAAGCCGCACGTCCAACATCAAGACGCCCAGGCGCTGGTTCCCCTCGACCATATTCAACTTGATTTGCAACACCAGGCCCTGGTCCCAAAGAAGAACCGCGGGTTGATCGAGCGGAAGAGGCGCCGTGAATTCCGAGTCGGTCACGAAGCGGCCTGCCTGCGCCAGCACGCGGCCGCGGGCGTCGTACAGCGCCGCCGCCGTAATATCGTTATACCTACCATCCAGCAATCGCGTGACCGTGCCCACGATCTTTTCGCGAACCTCGGGGGAGTCACGGCCGGCCGACAGGCGTTCCAGCGCATTGCGGAAGCCGTTGCGCTGACTGACGCCCGTCGCCACCCGCATGGCATCGTTGACCTCGTTTTGAAATACGCGCGCGCGGCTTTCCAGGGAATGGGCCAGGTTGTCCTTCATGGTCCGTTCCGTCTGCTCCCCCATAATGACAAAACTGGCGACGGCGGCGGCGAACGCGATAAACAGTAAGACCATGCCGCTTGCGGCGGTGATCTTCCAGTCGATGCGGCCGATGTCGAACTCCCGATACCAGGGGATACGCCGGATTAAAAACCATAATCCCAGGCCCAGCATACCCAGGAGCGCGGCGGTAACGGTTGAGGAGACGTTAAGCAAGTCGCCACTCATCACGCGCAAGCCAGTCATTTGATCAACGACGTGAAATACGCCCAGCAAGACGACGCTCAGACATGCCAGTTCGATTAGCCAGGCGGCCCATTTATTTTTGACACTGTGCATAAGCATCAGGATCAAACCGCTCAACAGGAAGCCCGCTGCCAAATGCATCGGCGTTAGAGAGAAACTCAATTGATCTAGCCCCTCGGCGAATACGCTCACCAGCGCCTGCGCCAAACCCAAGGCCGCGAGCAGACCGCCAGCGACGCGTGCAACCGCCGGCCGAGATTCGAATAGAAACACGGCCGCGGCAAGCATGAAGGCTAACGCAGCGTCGGGCCCAGGCACGGCCGTGGTATGCCACCCGACGAACCAGGCAGCCAGGCCAACGCCACCGAAAACGGCTAGCGACAGACCACTTAAAAGAGATAAAGGTAAATTTTTCAAAAAGTACCCTTGGAAAATCGCAAAAAACAGCAGTTCCAACCAACTTCCTATTGGTTGGTCTAGGTATCTAAAAGACGGCAATTCCCGTGCCAGTACGAGAGATCTTAGCCGGGAAAGCGCTGGCCGCGGCATCGAGCGGGCCATCCAGTCCACCCCGGCGCTGCAATGAGTCTTCGCGATTTACCATACCCGGTGACCTGCGCCAACTTCGGTGGCAGGCAAGCGCCAACAAACAGAGAGCGTATGCGTAACTACCGGCGCGCCGTCCTACTTGCCCACCTTGGCCTCATAGGCCTTGGCCACGCGCTCGGTGATGTCAACGGGCTCCTCGACCCAAAAGATGCCGGACTGATTCTTGTCCACGACCATCACGAGTTTCTCCTGCTTGGCGATATCGGCAATGATCTGGCGCACGATTGCGCTCGCTTCGCCGGAGAGCTCGTTGTCGCGCTTGGCGACCTGCTGCTGGTATTCCTGTGCCAGCCTCTGCACGTCGGCGATTTTCCCTTCGATCTCCTTCTGCTTCTGCTCCTTTTGTACGTCGGTGAGCACGAGCTTGTCTTTCTCAAGCTTCTCCTGGAGCGATTTGATATTCGTCTCTTCTTTCGTCAGTTTGTCGCGGCGCTCCTTAACCATCTTCTCAAGCTCGACGCGGTGCTGCT
>JBGPGJ010000122.1:0-6028 GCA_041483795.1 Sulfurifustaceae bacterium | reverse complement strand
GAGCTGCGCCTGCGGTTATTTTTCTTGTCTGGCGCGCAGCTCACGGACTTCGGCGAGAAGCAGAATGACCGACGGATTGAGTTACGCTTGCGCTATTATTTCTGAGCCGCGTGGATCGCGGCCCAAGGAAGGATCAGTCAATGGGTTGATCGACATGACGAGCCATGCGTGGGCTCGACAAGCCGAGCGGAGGTCGGCTTACCGTGCTCGACACCGACATCGGCAACGGCGATCGCCTCGCGCGCGCAGGGCGTTCGGTCCGACCGTTAGTTTGGGGCGGCTGCAACCGCGCCCTCTCCGGCGTCGTGTCAGGCAGCCCGAATCGGAGATTCCGGATCGGCAGCTAGAGCCCCGGTGGGCTGATAGCGGAGGTGGGGCAACATTGTTCGTAGTTCGGCACGCCGGGCTTGGCCTCGTACCAGGCGCGCGAACGATTGACGACGGTCGCGACCGCGAGCATGGCCGGCACTTCGATCAAGACGCCGACCACCGTCGCGAGTGCTGCGCCCGATTCAAAACCGAAGAGCGCGATAGCGGCGGCGACCGCGAGCTCGAAAAAGTTGCTCGCGCCGATCAAGGCCGACGGCCCGGCGACGCAGTGCGGCGAGGAAGCCGCGCGGTTCAGAAGATAGGCGAAGCCCGAGTTGAAGAACACCTGCACCACGATCGGCACCGCGAGCAGCACGATCACGAGCGGCTGGCGCAGGATCTGTTCGCCTTGAAAGCCGAAGAGCAGCACGAGTGTCGTCAGTAAGGCGGTGAGCGAGAGCGGGTGCAGCCGTTTGACCACGCGGGCGAGCCGGGGCGAGCCCTGGGCGTGCGCGACAATCCGCCGGCGCACGACGTGCGCCGCAACCAGCGGCGCGACGATGTACAGCACCACCGACAGCAACAGCGTATCCCACGGCACCGTGATCGCGGACAGCCCGAGCAGCAGGCCCACGATCGGGGCGAAGGCGAACACCATAATAATGTCGTTCAACGCCACCTGCGTGAGCGTGAAATTCGGCTCGCCGCGCGTCAGGTGGCTCCACACGAACACCATCGCGGTGCACGGCGCGGCGGCGAGCAGGATCAGCCCGGCGATGTAGGAATCGATCTGTGCCGCCGGCAGCCACGGTCGAAACAACAATCCGATGAACAACCACGCGAGCAGCGCCATCGAAAAGGGTTTCACGCCCCAGTTCACGAGCAGCGTCACGCCGATGCCTTTCCAATGCGCGCTCACTTGGCGCAGCGCCGCGAAGTCCACCTTGAGCAGCATCGGGAAGATCATGAGCCAGATGAGCACGGCTACCGGCAGGTTGATGCGCGCGATCTCGAGGCGGCCGATGGCCTGAAACGCCGGGGTGAACAGATGCCCCAAAACGATCCCGGCGCCGATGCAAAGGAACACCCATACCGTAAGGTAGCGCTCGAAGAAACCGAGCGGACTGCCGGTGGTTTGCTCGCGGGTGGTTTCGCACTGCACGCTCATGACCGACCTCCGGCAATGCGGCGGCCTCGAAGCCGATCGACCAAGGCGTCGACGCGCGCGCGCACTTCATCGCGGGTCGCGCGAAACTTCGCCATGATCTCACCTTCCGTGCCGGTCGCTTTCGCCGGATCGTCGAGCGGCCAGTGGATCTTCTTAACGCCAGGCGGCGGCAGCGGGCAGTGCTCGTCCGCGTGACCGCAGACCGTCACGACCAAGTCGGCGCGGCGGATCATTTCCTCGGTGACGCGCGTCGATTCCTGGCCAGAGATATCCACGCCCGCCTCGGCCATGACGCGAATGGCGCGCGGATTCTTGCCGTGCGCTTCGATTCCTGCCGACTCAGCGACAAGCACATCGCCGCCGAGATACCGCGCCCAACCTTCGGCCATCTGCGAGCGGCAGGAGTTGCCGGTGCATAGAAAAAGTATTCGGGTCTTCGCGTGGGTCATGAAACGGCGTCGCATTGATCGAAAACCGCGAATTATATCCGTCCGGGGTGACAGATTCGCGTCCCGGCGTCACTCCCTCCGGGACTGCGACTTCGCGCCCTGCGCTGCGAACTGCTCCTGCGCTCGCAGCGCGTCGGCCCCGTACACGACGGCCGGCCCGCCGCCCATGTAAATAGCGAGCGCCACGGTTTCCAAGACCTCCTGCTTCGTCGCGCCATGCTGATGCGACATCTTCGTGTGGTAGGCGACACAACCGTCGCAATGCACGGCGATGCCGATCGCGAGCGCCATCAGCTCCTTGGTCTTGCTATCGAGCGCACCGGCGCCGGTCGCGGCCACCGACAGTGCGCCGAAGGCCTTCATGGTATCGGGTGTCCCTTGGCGCAGCGCCCCGATACCCGCAATGACGTCATTGGCGATCTGTGTGAAATCCTTGCTCATACGGGGTGCCTCCGGGGTTGGCCAACTGTTTGATTCGGAGCGCGACATGTTCGCATTGCATCGCCGACCTAATTCAGGAACATGCTAGCGGTATGCATCCGAGAAAAGATCCTACGCCTGCGCAAGCCCGCGGGTGTTGACGCACGTCAAAGCATGGTTCGGTGAATCCGCGGTACAGTTCCGCTTGCCGACAAAACGAGGGAAGATTTGCAATGGCGCGCGGCGCGGCGAACATTCCCCGGGGTCGTCTCGCCGGAAAATTTGTAATGAGGAAAACCCGTATGCCACTGAGGTATGAAGTCGCCGCGACCCGGATTGATGGCCATGGAAGTCTCGCCCGCTGCAAGCAGGCCGAGATCACGCTCGACACGGACGTGAACGGTCGCGCCGATGCCTTCAATCCCGCGGAGCTGCTGCTGGCGGCCGTGGCCGCCTGCATGATTAAAGGTATCGAGCGCGTAACGCCGATGCTGCATTTCCAGCTGCGCGGCGTCGAGGTTGCGTTACACGGCGTGCGCCAGGACTCCCCGCCCAAAATGGCGAGTATCGAGTACACACTGACCGTAGACACCAATGAGGACGACCGGCGGCTCGAACTGCTGCACCAGAACGTGATGAAGTACGGCACGGTGTACAACACGCTCGCTACCGGCACGAGCTTGACCGGACGGATCGTCCGGGCGGGGACAGCGTGATCTACTGACCGGAAATCTCTTATGACAATCTAACACGAGACACGGATTTCGCTTCCCAGGGAACATTAAATGGATCGCGAAACGATCGTCATTGCCAGCGGGCTATTCGTCCTGTCGCTGGTTTCGGGCATGCTGGGATTGGGCGTGGCTTTTGCGGCCGTGCCTTTCCTCGGCTTCTTCATGACCGACCTGGTGCACCAGATCCAGCCCTTGATCTTGTTCCTGAACGGGGTGACAGCGCTGTTTTCGATGCTGGGCTTCGCGCGTAGCGGCTTGGTCCCTTCGCATTGTCCGGTTTACCACGTACCGAGCCAATTGACGCATGGCTGCCATGACACGTAATGCATAAAAGCACGCAATCATGTCGTTAACCTTCTATCTAATCTCCGCGCCGGTCGTGCTTCTGTTTTCTGGCCTGACGGCAATGGCTGGAGTCGGAGCGGCGTTCCTGTTCGTTCCGTTTTTCTACTATCTGGGTGTACCGCTCGCCGAGGCCGCTCCGGCTGCACTGCTCCTCAACGCCATCAGCCTTTCGCTCGCCACGATCAACTATTGGCGTGGCCGGCTCATCGACTGGCGTATCGCATTGCCTGTTGCCGCCATAGCCGTCGTGTTTGCACCCATTGGCGCTCGCCTTACACCCCACGTCGACAAGACGACTTTGCTCTTTCTCTTCGCCGTGTTTCTGGTGTTCGCCGGCGGAATGATGCTTTTTTATCAATCACAGGCGCGTGCTCAAAATGCCGGCTCGGAAAAGGTCTGGCTGGTCGGCGCTAGCGTGGGCGGTACAGCCGGTTTTATTGGAGGTCTGCTTGGGGTGGGAGGGGGCAACATCATCCTTCCAGCACTCAACTGGCTGGGGCTTGATGCCAAACGAGCGGCGGCCACCTGCGCCGTGGCAGTGGTTTTTTCTTCTCTCTCAGGGTTTCTAGGCCACGCCAGTTTCGGAAAATTGGATATGACTTTTTTGGGAATCATGGCGCTCATGGCTGCAGGTGGATCGCTCGCCGGATCGCAGTTGATGAAGGAAAAACTCTCCAGCAGCCAACTCAAGAAGATTATTGGCGTTGTGCTATGGCTGGTTGCAGCGAAAATGTTTTTTGACGTTTTCAAGTAGTGCTTCTTTACCAAGGAGAATCACATGACAACGCAACATATCGCCCCGGAATGGGCCTTTGAATTCCACGGACATCAATGCCCGTTCATGCCCGTCGGCTATCGCATGGGCCGCCTTGCCCTTGAAAAACTGGGGATTGAAAGGGAAAAAGACCACGGTTTTTTCGTGATTGCGGAACTGGGCGAGGGACATCCGCAAACGTGCATGATGGATGGCATTCAGGCAGCCACTGGGGCGACTTTTGGCAAGCTCCTTATCACCAAGACTTTCTACGGCAAGCTTGCGGCAACCTTCTATCACCCGCAGAAGGCGGCCATCCGCTATTCGCTCAAACCGGATGCCGTCGATGCGATGGGCAAGTTCGAGTTCATCGCCTCACGCAAGAAAGGAATCGAGCCGTCCCAGATTCCCGCGCCGGTGAGCGAAGAGATCATTCGCTGGGTCTATGAACAAAGCGATGAAACGCTGTTTACCGTGGAGCTAAAACCCGACTTTCAATTCAAGCCTCCGAAGGGTTCATTCAACAAGACCAAGTGCGGCACCTGCGGCGAATATGTGTTTGATCGTTACCTGAGAATGAAGGATGGGAAACCGGTGTGCATTCCATGCTCAGGCTATTGAGTTGATTCAGCGCGGGTTTTGCATGAACCTATTGGCAGCCGCATTTGGCGCACCTGTGGTCGAAGCCACTCCTTCGGCTTCGCGGCTCGAACTGGCCGGCGAAGAGCGCCACCATCGGAATGCTCACGGGCATGGCTCAGCCGACCGCCATCGAAATCGGGCGCGTCGCCTTCGTGCGATGAGCGATTGAAGTCATGTGCGAACTCTTGGCGATGTCGAGTCGGCGCTCGACCAGGTTGACCTTCTCGCTGGAGAAGCTGGCAGCCCATAGCGGGCTCACCGGCAGGTATCGCGACGGTTGGGGTGCCGCGTTCTACCAAGACAACGAAGTGGCTCTGTTTCGAGAGCCGGGACCGGCAAGCGACAGTCCCCTCGTTCGCTTTCTCGAAGCGCACGGCCCAGACACGACGCTTGCCATCTCGCACATCCGACGCGCAACCCGCGGAGCGGTCATACTTTCAAACACCCAGCCTTTCTTGCGCGAATTAGCGGGGCGTGTGCATGTGTTCGCTCATAACGGGGATCTGCCCGGCATCGAGCGATCCGGGAATCTTCCGTTCGACCGTTACCGTCCCGTCGGCGCGACGGACTCCGAACACGCCTTCTGCGCGTTGCTCGGGCGCGTTCGCGGTCTTTGGGACTCGGCATCCCCGTTGCCGCCTCTCGCGGAGCGTCTTTCGGTGGTATCGGAATTTGCCGCCGATCTGCGTAAGCTGGGGCCTGCCAACTTTCTCTACGCGGACGGCGACACCTTGTTTGCCCACGGTGATCGGCGAATACAACCAACTACCGGTGACATCACGTCACCTGGTCTTTTTCTCCTGTCGCGTCGGTGTGCGGATACGGACGAACCCATCCATGCCCGCGGGGTTTCCGTCGCTCCCGGTTTCCAGGAGGTGGTACTGGTTGCCAGCGTTCCGCTCACAGACGAGAATTGGCGGCCTTTGGCTGAAGGTGAACTGGTGACCGTGTCGGCGGGGAAACTACTCGACGCCGTGATGCCGTGACCCCTTCGGTCAACTGATATGTCGTTGGCGCCTTCCTTCCTCGATGACCCCGCAGCTACTCGGTCGCGCCCGAGCTTGCCTACACCGGCGTCACCAATCTGGAGCTGCGCCTGCGGTTATTTTTCTTGTCTGGCGCGCAGCTCACGGACTTCGGCGAGAAGCAGAATGACCGACGGATTGAGTTACGCTTGCGCTATTATTTCTGAGCCGCGTGGATCGCG
>JBGPGJ010000121.1:0-6043 GCA_041483795.1 Sulfurifustaceae bacterium | reverse complement strand
TGTTGTTGTTTTTTTACGTGCCGTTGCCGCAGAGCCACGCCGGCCACCCGGACGATTTTCAACTGCACGTGCTCGGTATGTGGCTCGGCTTTCTTCTGAGTGCGGTATTGATCGCGTACTTCGCCGTGAAGATGCGCGAGACGCTGCGTGAACGCGACCGGTTGCGCACGCAGATGCGTGAGCAGGAGCTTCGGCACGAACGCGTGTTCGCACTCGGCACGCTCGCCGCCGGCGCGGCGCATGAACTCGGCACGCCGCTGTCCACGATGGCGGTGCTGGCGAAAGAATTGGAGCGCGACACCACGGGTTTGCCGAACAAACTCAAAATGCTGCGCGAGCAAATCGGGCGCTGCAAGGAGATTCTCGCCTCGCTGTCAGCAGCCGCGGGACAAACGCGGGCCGAAGGCGGCGGGCCGCAAGCGCTCGATGCCTACCTTTCGACGCTGATCGAGCGTTGGCGCGTCATGCGCCTGGGTGTGAATCTGAGTTGTCGCCTCGACGGCGAACGGCCTGTGCCGCGCATTGTTTCCGAGCAGACACTAAGTCAGGCGTTGATTAATATCCTGAACAATGCCGCCGATGTTTCAGTGCGTGACATCGAGATCGAAGGTTGCTGGACTGGGACTGAACTCACGTTCGAGGTCCGCGATCGCGGGCCCGGGCTTACGGCGGAGGCGCAAGAGCACGTGGGCGAGCCGTTTTTCAGCACCAAGGCGCCTGGCGAAGGGATGGGGCTCGGATTGTTTCTCGCGCGCGGCACTATCGAGCGCTTGGGCGGGAGTGTCGTGCTTACGAACCGCCAAGGGGGCGGCGCGGTTTGTCGCGTGCGACTGCCGCTGGATTCGTTGCGAGTGACGCGCATATGACCGGGATGAATGACGAGCGCCCGAGCCTGCTGCTGGTGGACGACGACCGCAGTTTTTGCGCGGTGCTCGAAGCCGCGTTCGAGTCGCGCGGCTTTTCGGTGCGTGTCGCACATGACGTGTCGCAGGCGCTGGAACTCTCCGCGCAAGACCCGCCGGAGTACGCCGTGGTGGATCTAAAGATGCCAGGCCCGTCGGGGCTGGATCTGGTCAAGCAACTCAAAACGCTCGATGAGAATACCCATATCGTCGTGCTTACCGGCTATGCGAGCATCGCCACCGCGGTGGAGGCGATCAAGCTCGGCGCCACGCACTACCTCGCCAAACCCGCCGATGCCGACGACATTGTCGCGGCGTTGCACCGAGATGCGGGCGATGCGGCTGCGCCCATCGAGGCGAAGCCGCTTTCCGTCGCACGCCTGGAGTGGGAGCACATCCAGCGCGTGTTGACGGAATGCGGCGGCAACATATCCGAAACCGCGCGACGGCTCGGCATGCACCGTCGCACGTTGCAAAGAAAACTCACTAAACGACCGGCACGTTCCTGAAGCGAGTGACAAAGGATGTCACCGACCTAGCCGTTCCGTCTAACAAAGCGGGGCGGGGAAACCGTCGCCCACGTGTAGCTTTGCGTCAGCCTGACTCGCGGCTCCGTGTCAATCCACCTGTGCTCCCGATGCCTTGACGACGTCGCTCCATTTCGCAATTTCGGTCTTGATGTGCGCGGCGAATTGTTCCGGCGAATTGCCGACCGGTTCCGCGCCCTGACCAGAGAGACGCTCCTTGATTTCCGGCAAAGCGAGTATGCGGACGATTTCCTGGTTCAACTTCGTCACGATCTCCCTCGGTGTGCCGGCGGGTGCGAGCACGCCAAACCACGAAGTCGCGTCGTAACCGGGAACGCCGGCTTCGGCGATGGTCGGGAGATCGGGCGCGGCCGGCGAACGTTTGGCGCTCGTCACCGCCAACGCCCGCAACTTTCCGGCCTTCACATGCGGCAGCGAGGAGGGCATGTTGTCGAACATGAGGTGCACCTGTCCGCCGATCAGATCGGTCACCGCCGGCGCGCTGCCCTTGTAGGGGACGTGCGTCATACTCACGCCGGCCATCGTCTTGAAGAGTTCTCCGCAGAGATGGATGGAGGTGCCGTTGCCCGCGGAAGCGAAATTCAGTTTGTTGGGATTGGCCTTGGCGTACTCGATCAGTTCCTTCACTGATTTGACCGGCAGGGATGGATGCACCACGAGTATGTTGGGTACCGCCGCCACCAGCGTAATCGGCGCGAAATCCTTGACCGCATCGTAGGGCATCTTCTTGTATAGGCTGACGTTGATGCCGTGCGTGCCCACCGTACCCATGAGCAGCGTGTAACCGTCCGCCGCGGACTTCGCCACCGCATCGCTACCGATATTGCCGCCTACGCCCGGCCGGTTCTCCACGATCACCGGCTGTCCCCAGGCCTTGGTCAGCTCTTGGCTCAGCACTCGCGCAAGGACGTCCGTCGTTCCGCCCGGCGGAAACGGCACGATCATCTTGATCGGGTTTGAAGGATAATTGTCCGCCTGCGCGCCAAGCGTGGCGCAGGCGAATAGCGCAGCGATCGTCCATCCGAGCATCTTTATCGTTTTCACGAAATTTTCTCCTCTCGCTGAATTTTGAAATTTTATCGAAACTCCGTCGCACAATCCTCTTCGCGCGGACTGGGCGCCGGCAGGTTACCACGCCCCGGCGCGGGGCAGAACCGGTCGCCCCGATATTGGACGCCGCGCCGTGCTTCCCGAGAAGACACAAGGCAGGCCGGATCCGACGATTTGTACGATGTTTTGATCGGGCCATGGACCGGAACAGGTTGCCCGCCGCTCCTGCACATCTCTAAAGAACGTGAGTCGGACCAGCGGTGCGGAATCGACGCGTGTTTCGGACCTCGCTGTCATTCGATCACGAAAACGAGGGCGAAGGGCAGAAACACCACGGCGGCGAGGTTGCCGATCATGACGATGGAGGCGACCTTTTCCGGCTCCTGTCGGTAACGCTCGGCGAACACGTAGTTCAACACCGCCGGCGGCAGCGCGCCGAAAACGAAGAGCATTGCTTGCTGACGTGCATCCAGAGCGAGAAGTTTCGCCGCGACAATAGCGATGGCCATCCCAGCCACCGGTCGCAGCACCGCGCCCACCATCCCCGTGCGCCAATCGCCGAGATCCGAGTTTGAAAGACGCACGCCGAGCGAGAACAACAACAGCGGGATGGCGACGTCACCGAGCATCTTCAAGCCCACCATCAGCGGCGGCCACAGTTCCAGTTGAATCAAGCTCGCCGCCAACCCGGCGAACGCGGCCAATACCGACGGGATGCGCCACAGATCGGCAAGCCGGATACGGTGGTCCAGCAACCATACGCCGAAGGAAAAGTGCAGCAGGTTGGAGATCACAAACATCGCCACTGCGGGCGCGAGCGCGTCTTCGCCGAAGGCCAGCAGCGCCAGCGGCAGGCCCAGATTGCCGCAGTTGTTGAACATCATGGGCGGGACAAAGGTTTTGGGTTGCGCACCGGCAAAGCGCGCGAGCGGCCAGGCGATCAGCCCCGACCCCACGATGACCGCCAGCACGCCGACGGCCAATCCCCGATATTCACCCGGGCTGAAGGATTTGCTCGCCAGCGCCGCGAACACCAAGGCTGGCACGAACACGTCCATGGTCAGTTGATTGGCGAAGGTCATGTCCGGCTTCATACGCCGGCCGTAGAAATAGCCCACCGCGACCACCGCAAACATTGGGAAAAGAATGGCGACGATGCGGATGAACATGGGGAATTTCGAGATCGATTGTTCCAGCGTCGCGATCAATACGTATGGCGATTGTATCCGCTTTCAGTCGAATTCCGGTCGGTACGTCGCTAAAGCGACGCCACAAAAAGCTAGGACGCCCTTAGCGCCCTAGTAATTCTTACCGTTGCCTCACGGCGGTCGCAGTAAGGTGGCGCATTATTTGAGCAGATGTTCTACCGCCGCGCGTTCTTCGAGTAGTTCTTTGTGCGTGGCGATGATGCGCCCGCGCGAAAACTCGCTGATCGCAAGTTCTTGCACGATCTTGTATTCGCCGTTGTCGCAGGTCACTGGGTAGCCGAAGATCACGCCCTGGGGAATGTTGTAGCTGCCGTCTGAGGGAATACCCATCGTCACCCAGTCACCGGCGGGTGTGCCGTGTACCCAGTCGCGGAAATGTTCGATGGCGGCGTTGGCGGCCGAAGCGGCGGACGATAACCCACGCGCCTCAATGATGGCCGCGCCGCGCTTCTGCACTGTCGGAATGAACGTGTTTTCGATCCAAGATTGATCGTTGATGAGCTTGGCGGCATTCTTGCCGTCCACCTCGGCGTTGAACACATCGGGGTATTGCGTCGCCGAGTGATTGCCCCAGATTGTCATCTTCGTCACTGACGTGACTGGCTTGCCGAGTTTCTGCGCTACCTGCGTGAGCGCGCGGTTGTGATCGAGGCGCATCATGGCGGTGAAATATTTCGGATTCAGGCTCGGTGCGCTCTTCATCGCGATGAGCGAGTTCGTGTTTGCCGGGTTGCCAACCACAAGCACCTTCACGCTGCGGCTCGCAACCGCATCGAGTGCTCTGCCCTGCGGGCCGAAGATCTTGCCGTTCGCTTCGAGCAAATCCTTGCGTTCCATGCCGGGGCCGCGCGGGCGCGCGCCGACGAGTAGGGCGACATCCGTGTCCTTGAACGCCGCCATCGGGTCGGAAGCGGCCGTCATGCCGGCGAGCAGTGGGAAGGCGCAGTCATCGAGTTCCATCATCACGCCCTGCAACGCCTTTTGCGCCTTCTCGTCCGGGATCTCGAGTAATTGCAGGATGACCGGTTGATCTCGGCCCAACATCTCGCCGCTGGCGATACGAAACAGCAAGCTGTAACCAATCTGTCCGGCGGCGCCGGTGACGGCGACACGCATGGGCTTCTTCATTTCTCAACTCCTCTTTATTTATGGAAAACATCGCACTGACACCGCCCCGGAGGGCGTCGTCCATGCCGGCGCGGGTGATTTCGCGGGAAACCCAAAGCCGCGGAATTATACGCGTCACTCAAACAGCCCGCCAACGATCGGCGGTTGCGCCGCGCGCGACGACGAATCTCGGTTTAAGCCAGCGGCTGAGGAAACCTTGATGCGAGGTGGTGCGTACGTTCGAAAACAGAGCGGCGGTGCCGCATGTCGTCCGTAAGCATCTCGTCGAAGCGGCCGTGGAAAACACGCCTCGCGCCATTTCAAAAACCTCCAAACCGGCGCCGCCGAGGCTGGTTTAAGAATCGCGCCTGGCCTCTTGCGCGCCCGCGCGTCAACGTGGTTGCTCTGCGGCGAGTTCGGGACATGGGCACGGCGCCTGCGACACGGCGAAAATTCTCAGCGGCAAACCAGTACCGGGATCTTGGAATGCGTCAGAACCTTGGTGGTTTCGCTTCCCAGCAGTAACCCGCTCAACCCTCTTCTGCCGTGCGAGGCCATGAAAATCAGATCGCAGCCCTTGCTTTTCGCGGTCCGGATGATCGCCTCATAGGGGGAATCGCTGAAAGCATATTCGCCCCGATAACGCACACCAGCGGTCTTGGCCGCCTTCTCGATCACGGCCAGATATTTTTGCGCGCGTTTTTTCATGGCGGCCCGATGCTGTTCCGGTGTCACTAAATCGCGTGGAACGTATTCGCCATAAATTTCGATACGGTATTGCGGGGCGACGTAAAAACCGGTCACCCTGGCACGCGCGAATTTGGCCAGAGCAATTCCACGCTTAATCGCCCTTTTCGATAACGTGGAACCGTCGGTCGGTAGCAGTATGTGCTTGAACATGGTTTTTCCTCTCGGTGGGTTATGTAGCGTTCAACTATTGCGTTTCCAAACTTTACCGGAATTCCCGTACGCGCGAATCTCTTCGTCGCTTCACCGCCGATAAAACCCCTTCACGCCGTGCCAGCCATGCGTGGACGCCTGTTCGCGATTAGGATGCGACCGCGATGGCACCAAGCGCACGAGATCTTTTCGTTGTTGGGCAGGTGCAGTGGGGAATCGGGCATTTTCATGTGAAAATAAGTCATATGTTGTTCGCATTCTTGATTCTCAAGGCGCAACCGATGGAGCATCTCCACTGCGCGTTTCAGCGACGCGACGCGGCGGCCTT
>JBGPGJ010000120.1:0-6088 GCA_041483795.1 Sulfurifustaceae bacterium | reverse complement strand
GCATCCACGGCATTCCCTCCGCGCAACAGCATGCGTAAACCGGCTTGCGCGGCCAGCGGCTGTGAGGTAGCGACCGCATTGCGGGCCAACACCGGCATGCGCTGCGAGGGATAAGGAAATTGCCAATCGAAAAGTAGCATGGGGTACAGCCGCGGGCTCTAAGGCAAAACGAGTGCCAAAAACTATTTTCTATATGCTTCTATCGTTTACGATTTTCCTTAATGGTATTCGCCAGCCTGGACGCACTAAGTCGGCGCACCCACGCACCACGTTGTTACCCCTGGCAAGTCCGTTTCCACACTTTTAAGGAAGCGGAGACGGATGGGTGAAGACGTAGTCATTTAATTTCACCGGCGTGTGGCAGGCAAAACACTCTTGGACGAAATTGGCGTCGGTACCGTAGGGCGTTTGATCCATGCCGCGCCAACGCGCATAACCCCAGCCGCCGGTGGCTGCATATTTTTTCGCATCCTTGATCATGAACTCTGCTTGCACGAAATCGGCAGGCACAATGGCAGCCGGCCAATTAGGATGGATTTGCTCCTTCCATGACAGCTTGCCGAGAATCGCCCCATCCGGCCAGGGGTTGGTCTTGCCGGCCCTTGCCGATTGTATCGCGAGGTCATTTCCTACAATAACCCGCAAGGTATGGTTATCGGTCCGATGGGAAGAGGAGACGACGCGCCAATCTTTGTACCCTTCCGGTAAGGTGATGCCATTGGGCGCCGGCTTAACTGCATCGGGCCAGGCACTCGGAGAGACCGATACTACACTTGCGACGATGAAAGCAAAAAGAGAAAAACGTTTCACGGAGTGTCTCCTTGATGGCCTATTATTGCAGGCCGCCGTTATCGTATAGAGGGATAATAAAGTAAGCAATCCCGGCTAACCTCGAGGGGCGCTGGCGATTCGCCGCGGCCGGCTTCGAGCCGCCCGAATCTTATTTAGGTGTCCGTGAATTGGGGCAAGCTCGCACTAAGCCCGATTATTGCAGTTGAGATGACTTATTTTGGAAAATTAGCGATCTGCCTGGCTTGGCCGGCCAATTCCAAAATATGCAGTCCGGTGTTAGCGCGATCCACGATATAAATATATCCACGGTCGTCCACTTCGACATTGTTGGTCTGGATCGCGACTTTACAGGTTTGTACTTCACCGTTTTTTACACAGCGCTTGGTCGTGTTGTTCGTGGTTGCCGGAATGTAAAACGCCACCTCCCGGGGATTATAAGGATCACGAATATCCGTCGCCCGTACGCCGGCATTAAACCAGGAAGTGAATATGATCTTCTTATAGTAGATCGGCGTGAAGTTTTCGTTGGAGGAATGGGCGCCGAAACGTCCGCCGCGGTCGCAGAAATTGCCGCTTGCCTCGGGCACGTTGTAGTTAGCGACCGGGAAAGGTTTGGCTTCAACCGTGATGTCCACCATAAATACCATTTGCCGGGGTTCCTGGCACTGATTGGTACCCGCCTCATTGACCACCACGAGGAAATCCCGAATCTTCCCATCACGATCCTTGGCAAACTCCGCGACCTCCATTCCCAGCACCGGAAAAGTGGTATGCGCTCCGCCGAGAGGAGATATATCCAGCCGGCTGATTTGCGGATATAAAAAATTCCCCGGGGTCGGTTCCTTGGGCCCGTTCAGCAGTTTCTCGCGATCCACAATTTGAAGAATTCCGTCTTTATGTGTGCCATAGCCGAAATAGATGCGGTTTTTTGCGGGCCCGAGGGAGATAACGCCATGAAGCTCGTTGGGTACAGGTCCTGTGGCGCCCGGTTGCTGGCCAGCGAGGCCGAAATTACGGATGAATACCGGCTTTGCCGGGTTGCTGAGATCGTAAACCTGCATCATGCGCTTGGTGCGCCAGCCGGGTACGCCGGAGACAAGATAGGCAATGCCGGTATCGCATTCCCACCAATTTTTGTGCGTGCCTTTGAGTCCGGATAAGGAGGTCACCAGGCTCGGGCTGCTGGGATCGGTTACATCCCATATTTCATGCGCGGAATTTCCCAAGGTGCGCAGCAAATAAACCTTTTTGCGATCGCTCTTCGGCAGGTCTTTACCGTCACAGACGCGGACCATTTGCCCGCCGCCGCTTTCACCGAAACCCGCTTCACCGGGGATATGAAACAGATATTTCGGTTGTTTGGGATCAGTCACATCCAAGATTGAGGTCCCGTTAAATTCCTGTGCCGCGGTCAAAGGATTTAACGGTTTAGGAGTTGACTCCGTGCCTCCGTGATGGCCGATATAGGCAATCCATCGTCCATTTTGATAATGGATAACCGGCTGATAAGCGCTACGGGTTTGGAGATCATGCGCGCCGACTAATCTCATGTCCCTCGATTCCGCGGCGTGACCCGGCTTTGCCTCCAGCGGCTGCGCCATCGGCGCGGTTGAAAATAGTAAAATAAACGTAGCTGTTCCTATTAACGGAATAAGTTTTTTTATTTTCGGCATGACATGTGTGTTAGTCATCGGGTATCTGTTGTGTGACCGCGTTTTATTTTGTTATGGCGGTCGGTTTTTGGTGCGGAGTCAATTTACGCTTGGGGTTTGGGGGGCGTCAAGGGGCGCACAGGTTTGCAGTCCATGTAGTGCAAAGACTTGCATACACAACCCCGGCCAACATGATTTCTCGCGCAGGTAATAAACTTTAGAGTTGCCGTTGCGGGCGGCGGCCGCTAAGCTCAAGTATCGTAAACCGCTCGAAAACGGACATCGGTCCACATTTCATGTACGAGTCGCACAAGCACCCACCGCTACCGCGCGCTCACTTTCTCCGGCGCCTTGGGCGTCACTTCGCCGTCGCGATGGGTTTGGTGTTTGGTTCGCTTTTGCTCGGGATGGCCGGATACATGTATTTCGAAAATCTTCCTTGGCGCGACGCGTTTCTGAACTCCGCCATGCTGCTTGGCGGCATGGGGCCAGTAGATGCGCCAAAGACGGAGGGCGGCAAGCTGTTCGCCGGCCTATACGCGCTGTACGCGGGCCTGGTGTTCCTCATCGCCGCCGCCGTTATGCTCGCGCCCGTACTGCACCGCTTGCTGCATAAATTTCACTGGGATCAAGGCAAGTAACGTTCGCACCAAAATAGTTTCCGGATTCGGCTATGCTGCATCCGGACTACGCTTGTTGCGGCGCCTTATCAGGCGTGCACTTTTCCGCGATCTTTCTGACCGTATTCACGTTGCGCACGGTCGCCGGTGTCCCAAGGATTTTTTCGAGGAGCGGACCGGAAAACTCGGATTCGCTGAACTTCGTGCGGCAAAGCCAATAGATCTCGCGCTTGTGGATACGGAAACTATCGGTTTTAGTTTTGTATGACATCAACTTTTGTTTTGTCGCGGCGCCAGGCGATTCAGCAACGAACGCAATATACAGCCCTTCGCCGGACTTCAGATTTCCGAATGGCTTGTAATCGGCGATGTCTGCCAGTTCGTCGGTCGATCGTATGAACGTCGCTACCTCATATCCAAGCGCTTCCTTTAACTTCGCCTCTATCTTACCTTCGAGCGTCTTCGTGTTCTTGGATGATGAATCGAACACGACATTCCCACTGGCAATAAACGTCTCGACCTTCGAGAAGCGCAACGACTCAAACAGCCGCCGCAGCCGGTCCATCTTCACCGTCCGTCCGCCCACATTGATGGATCGAAGAAAAGCTACATAGCGTGTCATGTCAGAAAATTGCCACAGGACACAGGCCCCAGTTTTTCGATAGCCGCGGCCCGGCCCCGATTGTTCGCTGATTATCTCGGAAAGATCGATTCCATTATTGTGCGAAGTTTTCCTGCTTTTCTGAGCTGCCCTCAAGCTCCGAAATGTACTTCTTCATAGATTTGACAAGATCATCGCGAAACACACGGATACTAATAGGGAAACGATGTGTGAAACTAACCTCCCAAGGACGCGGTTGGGTCGTAACCAAATTCCTATCCTCAAGAATTTGGAAGTGTTCTGACATCGTATCTTGCCCGATGCGCCACGTATTTCGGCGAACCCCTCTTCCACGCTCCACGAACACGTAGTTGGGATGTGCCATGTGCGCAATCTTGTTCCTGAACGCGTCCCTTAAAACACTTATCGCATCTTCGGAATAGACAGATTCATTCATACAAGCTCGAACGTACTTTGATACATCCGGTGCGGCGCCCTGATTTTTTCTCGACCTGAATACAGAATGGACATGAATTCAAGTGATGAAATACATGAAAAAAGCGCCGCGAAATAGGCGATCCGAGGTTTCCCAGAAATCGTTACTCCGTCGGCACGTAAACAAATAGATACATCTTTTTCCAACAGTCGAATTCTTCCCTTGATGAATTCATCTGGAAAATTTTGCGGGAGAGAGAGAAGTCGAGTCATCATTGATGAGCGGCAGCGTAACGAAACTCGGAATGCTTTTCATCCCCGTAGGCGCCGCCCGAGCATCGCAGCAAGCATCGGGGATGTCGCTCGCCTCGTGTTTGAGCCCGAGCGGCGTTGTTCAGCCGCCAGCGAGTTGAGGCGAGCGCCGATGCTTGCGAGAAGCGCAGGGGTATTCGGCGTCTCCGGGCGGCCTTTTCTTTCGTTCACTTCTTTTGGCCGCGCAAAAGAAATGGACCCCGGGGCGCAGGGGCGAAGCGCCCGCGATTTTTTATATAGCGTCGCGGAACGCGACTCGACAAAGATTTCCCCTCACTCCAACCCTCTCCTGCGAAGTGGGAGAGGGGGACAAATAACAGAAGAAAATAGAAAGGCCCCGTCTCCGGGGCCTTTCGACTTACAGCCGATGCCGGAACGGCACTTACATATCCATTCCGCCCATTCCACCCATACCACCACCCATACCGCCACCGCCGCCATGCCCAGCCTCTTCCTTCGGCAGTTCGGCCACCATGGCCTCGGTGGTGATCATCAGCCCGGCCACGGAGGCGGCGTTCTGCAGTGCGCAGCGCGTTACCTTGGTCGGATCAATGATGCCCATCTTGAACATGTCGCCGTACTCGCCGTTGGCGGCGTTGTAGCCGTAACTTGGGTCTTTCGACTCGGCGATCTTGTGGTACACGACCGAGCCTTCGACGCCGGCGTTCTCGACGATCTGGCGCAGCGGTTCCTGCATCGCGCGCAGCGCGATCTCGATGCCGACGTCCTGATCGTGATTGTCGCCCTTGAGCTTGCCGAGCGCGCTGATGACGCGTACGAGCGCGCTACCGCCGCCCGCCACGATGCCCTCTTCGACGGCCGCACGGGTTGCGTGCAAGGCGTCTTCGACGCGCGCTTTCTTCTCTTTCATCTCCATCTCGGTCGCAGCACCGACCTTGATCACGGCCACACCGCCCGCAAGCTTGGCCACGCGTTCTTGCAGCTTTTCCTTGTCGTAGTCGGAAGTAGCCTCTTCGATCTGCGCCCGGAGTTGCTTGACGCGCGCCTCGATGTCGGCTTTTTTCCCCGCACCATCAATAATCGTGGTGTTTTCCTTATCGATCGTAATGCGCTTGGCCTGACCGAGCGAAGAGACTTCGGTGCTCTCGAGGTTCATGCCGAGTTCCTCGGAGATGACCGTGCCCGCGGTAAGAATGGCGATGTCTTGCAACATGGCCTTGCGGCGGTCGCCAAAGCCCGGCGCCTTGACGGCGCAGACCTTGAGAATGCCGCGGATGTTGTTCACCACCAGGGTCGCGAGCGCTTCGCCCTCGACGTCTTCGGCGACGATCAGCAGCGGACGACCCTGCCTGGCCACGCCTTCGAGGATCGGCAGCCTGTCGCGGATGTTGGAGATTTTCTTCTCGGTGATGAGAATGAGCGGATTCTCCAATTCGGCGCTCATCGTGTCTTGCTTGTTGATGAAGTAGGGCGAGGCGTAGCCGCGATCGAACTGCATACCTTCGACCAGTTCGAGTTCGTTTTCGAGACCCGAGCCGTCCTCCACGGTGATGACGCCTTCTTTGCCGACCTTGTCCATGGCGTCGGCCAGCAGGCTGGCGATGCCTTCCTCATGGGAGGACAGGGCCGCCACCCGGTTGATCTGCTCCCGGTTTTCCACCGGCACCGCCATCTTCTTCAGCTCCGCCACCACGACGGCCGCCGCCTGGTCCATG
>JBGPGJ010000119.1:0-6115 GCA_041483795.1 Sulfurifustaceae bacterium | reverse complement strand
GCTACCCCTGGGCGCAAAACGCAGGTGCAGGTGTGCCGCGATATTGTTTGCATGATGAAAGGCGGGCCGCAGTTCTGCAGTAAGGTGAAATCCGCACTGGCCGGCGCGTCTGAAGTGGAAGTAGAAGAGGTCTCTTGCGTTGGGCGTTGCGAGTCGGCGCCCGCCGCGACGATTAACGAAGTACCTGTTTCCGGTTCGGTCGAAACCATCGTGGCCTATGCGACCGGCAAAAAACCGCTCCCCGCCAACACGCCTATTGCTTCTCCACGACGTTGGCCGACCGATCCTTACTCCAGTGAAAAAGACCACTACGGCGTCATCAAAAAGTTTCTCAAACCAGGCGACGACCGGCAACGAGACGACGTCATCAAGATTTTGAAAGAGGCGGACCTGCGTGGTTTGGGCGGCGCCGCGTTTCCCACCGGCATGAAATGGGATCTCACCCGAAAAGCGATCGGCGAGCCGAAGTACGTCGTTTGTAACGCCGACGAAAGCGAACCGGGCACGTTCAAGGACAGGGTGATCCTGGAAGAGCTGCCGCATCTACTGATTGAGGCCATGATCCTGGCCGGCTGGATGATAGGTGCAACGGAGGGGATCGTTTATATCCGGCACGAGTACGCGAAAGAAAAAAAGGCCTTACAACAGGCGATTGAAAAGGCCCGCCGTGCCGGCGCGCTTGGCAAGAACATCTTTGGTTCTAGCACCGACTTCGACTTGCAGATTTTTGTCTCGCCGGGCGGCTACATCATGGGCGAGGAGACCGCTTTATTGGAAGCGCTGGAAGACAAGCGCGGGGAGCCACGTAATAAACCGCCGTTTCCGGTCAACTATGGGCTTTGGGGCAAGCCGACCTTGATGAATAATGTTGAAACCTTTTCCGCCATTCCGATCATCCTTGAGCGCGGTGCCGCGTGGTGGGCGGCGCAGGGCAAAGGAAATTACAAGGGATTGAAGTATATGTGCGTGTCCGGCGACGTCGTCAAACCGGGGGTGTACTGCGTGCCGTGGGGCACCACGGTGGATGAACTGTTGACGCTATGCGGCGGCGTGCCGGACGGCAAGGCCTTATACGCCTTCTCTCCCGGCGGCGCTTCCACGAATTTTTTACCGGCGTCCAAGCGCGATACCGCGCTGGATTTTAAAGCCATGCAGGAGGCGGGCAGCAGCCTCGGTACCGGAGCAATGGTGTTCATGGCCGAAGGGCGCGATGTGTTGGAGCTGGCGATGAGCGAGGTTAGATTCTTCCGCAATGAATCTTGCGGCAAATGCGTCCCGTGCCGCGTCGGCAGTCACAAGGCCGTGGATCTGGTGGAAATGGCGCTCGCGGGCAAGCCGCGGCCGCAACTGGTGGCGCTATTGCAGGATTTGAATTCGACCCTCGCGCAGACATCCATCTGCGGTTTGGGACAGGTCGCGATGGCGCCACTCATGAGTGTGATCGTTAACTTTCCTGACGATGCATTACCAAAACTCGAAGGCCGTGCCGGGCGGAGGACGTGATGGCAGCTCCCACAACAAAATCAATCAAGCTGACCATCGACGGCAAATCGGTGCAGGTGCCGGAGGGGACGTCCATCTGGGACGCGGCGCGCCAGGTCGGCATCGATATCCCTGTGCTGTGTCATAGCCCGCGCATGCGCCCGGTCGGCGTGTGCCGGATGTGCGTGGTTGATATCGGGCAGCGGACAATGGCGGCCTCGTGCGTGCGCCCGTGTGAAGAAGGGATGAAGGTGGATGCAAGTTCGGCCAAGGTGGAAAAGCACCGCAAAATGCTGACCAGCCTGCTGTTATCCGACTATCCGGAAACCAGCGTCCGCGAGACAAGTACGGACAACGACCAACTGCTGGCGTTGGCGCGCAAATTCGCCATCGAGCATATTTCCTTGCCGGATGGCGCTGAGGGTCGTCCGCGCGGCTCCGACCAGTCTTCGCCGGTGATCGCCGTGGATCATCAGGCCTGCATCCTGTGCGATAAGTGTATCCGTGCCTGCGATGAGTTGCAGCACAATAACGTGATTACCCGCACCGGCAAGGGCTATGTGGCACGAATCGCGTTTGATTTGAATAACCCCATGGGTGAAAGCACCTGCGTAGCCTGCGGCGAATGCATGGCGGTTTGTCCTACCGGCGCGTTGACCAATAAACCCGTCACCAACATGCGGGCCGCCGTGGGGCAACAACGAAATCGAAAGCGAGGTGAAGCATGAAAGCCTACTTCTTGGATGAGACCAAAGCAGCCATTAGTCAAAAGGCCGCTAAGGTAAAGGAAACCGACTCGCTTTGTCCCTATTGCGGCGTAGGCTGCGCGCTCACGTTTGTAGTAGACGAAGATAAAAACCGCATTCTTTATACGCGCGGACGCGACGGCGCGCCCAACGCCGAGCGCCTATGCGTGAAAGGCCGTTATGGTTTCGATTACGCCATGCACGAGCAGCGCTTGACCAAACCATTAATCCGCAAGGCCGGCAGCTATCCGAAGGGGCCGCTTTCCGCGCTGGCGAAGGAGAGCACCGGCAAGAACAAACCGGGCGGACGCGTGGATTACAATGAAACCCTGCCGCATTTTCGCGAAGCCAGTTGGGATGAAGCGCTCGATCTCGTCGCCGGCAGACTAAAAAAAATTCGCGATACGCACGGCGGTGACGCACTTGCCGGGTTCGGCTCGGCGAAAGGTTCGAATGAGGAAGCCTATCTGTTACAGAAGCTGGTGCGCGCGGTATTCGGCACAAATAATGTTGACCATTGCACGCGCCTGTGCCACGCGTCCTCGGTCGCCGCACTGCTGGAGGGCATAGGCTCTGGCGCGGTGACCAACGTTGTGCGCGACGTTGCAAACGCCGACGTCGCGATCTTGACCGGCTGCAATCCCACCGAAAATCACCCGGTCGCGGCCACGTTTATCAAAGATGCGGCGGTGAACGGAACCAAACTGATCGTCATCAACCCGCGCCGGCCGCAAATCGCCGACTTCGCCGAAATGTATTTGCGGCCGAAACCCGGCAGCGACGTGGCGCTGTACAACGGCATGATGAATGTGATGATTGCCGAGGGTTTGATTGACCGCGAGTTTATCGCGAACCGCGTGGAAGGGTTTGATGCGCTAAAAAAGGTGGTTGCGGAATATACCCCGGAGCGCGTGGCCAAACTCACCGGCTTGCCAGCCGCGGACATTATTCGAGCCGGACGCTTGTTCGGCTCGGCCAAAGCCGCCATGATTTTCTGGGGCATGGGCATCAGCCAACACACCTTCGGCACCGACAATGCCCGGTGTTTGATTGCGCTGGCGATGATCAGCGGCAATGTCGGTCGCCCCGGTACCGGCCTGCACCCGCTGCGGGGCCAGAACAATGTGCAGGGCGCCTCCGATTCCGGCTTGATCCCCATGGTGTACCCGGATTACCAAAGCGTGAAGGATCCCAAGATCCAGGCGAAGTTCGAGAAATATTGGGGCGTGAAGTTGTCGCCCAAGGTCGGTTTGACAGTCACCGAGATTATGCATGCGGCGCTGAAGGGTTCCGTCAAAGGCATGTACATGATGGGAGAGAACCCGTTCTTGTCCGACCCCGATATCAACAAAGTTCGTAAGGCGTTATCCGCCCTGGAGTTTCTGGCGGTGCAGGACATCTTCCTCACCGAGACCGCGGAGTTCGCCGATGTGATCTTGCCGGCAAGCTCCTTTATGGAGAAAACCGGCACCTACACCAACACCGATCGGCGGGTGCAGATCGGTCGCCCGGCGCTGAAAATGCCCGGCGAGGCGCGCCAGGATTGGGAACTCATCTGCGAAATCAGCAACCGCATGGGTTATCCGATGAAATATGCGTCCGTGGAACAGGTATTCGACGAGTTTGCCGCCTGCACCAACGAATACAAGACGCTGAGTTATAAAAACCTGGGCCCATACGGCAAGTGGTATCCGTGCGCCGATCCCAATACCTCACAAGGCGAGAAGATTGTCTTTGGACAGACCTTTCCCTCGGGCAAGGCCAAATTGGTTCCGGCTCAGATCACCGAGCCGGACGAATTGCCGAATGAAGAGTACCCGTTTGTGCTGAATACCGGCCGCGTGTTGGAACATTGGCATACCGGCAGTATGACCCGGCGCTCGCAGGCCTTGGATACGATCGAACCCGAGGCGTTTGTCGAGGTGCATCCGGCGGACGCAGCCAAGCTCGGTTTGCAGGAAGGCGACTGGGTACAAGTAAAATCGCGTCGCGGTCAAATTGTGCTTAAGGCGCGGGTGCACGATCGTACTTCCAAAGGCTCGGTCTTTATCCCCATGCATTTCCGCGAGGCCGCTGCCAACGTTTTAACTAACCCGGCGATAGACCCGGTCGGCAAGATACCGACATTTAAATTCTGCGCGGTGCGGTTGGGGCGTCCGGAATCGGCCCCAGCCGGCTAGGCCGCATTTAAAACATTTTTAAGCATCTGATGCAGGGCAGTTGTGTTCATCGGCGAGATTGGTATATTGTATTTGGTATATTTACCGGACGTAGCGGGCCATCACCGGCTACGCATTATGCAAGACGAGGAGGTAAGAACGCGTGTCCGCCCCCAAGCTAGTGGTTCAACCCATCGAGGTTAACTTCAGTTTAAAGGACAAGATCTACGATGCGTTAAAACAGGCGATCACCTCCATGATTATCCATGGGCAGCACGCGGAGCATCGCCTGGATGAGCGCCAGCTTTCCAAGGATCTGGGGGTGAGTAGAACGCCGATACGCGAAGCCTTGGCGCGCCTGGAGCAAGAAGGATTCGTGCGCATCTTGCAACGCCGAGGCGCGTTCGTGGTTCGCAAGACCAAGAAAGAAATCCTGGAAATGATTCTGGTATGGGCGGCACTCGAAAGCACCGCCGCGCGCTTGATTATCTTGCATGCTAGCGATGAGGAGATTTCCACCCTCCGCAAAATGTTCGCCACGTTCGAAAGCAGCGCGTTGCGCGCCAAGATCGACGAATACTCGGATACGAACATCCGCTTCCACCAAACCCTAATCAAAATGAGCCATTGCGATTTATTGAACGAGATGACGGAAAATCTGTTTACGCATATGCGCTCGATACGTCAGCGCACGATTTCACAGAATAACCGCGTCGAGCAGTCAATTATCGATCACATGCATATCATCGAGGCGCTTGAGCAGCGCAACACCGAACTGGCAGAACAACTGGTGCGGCAACATACTCTGAATCTGGCGGCGCATGTGGAGAAAAACTTACACGACCTGAATTGACAGAGACAAACTGGAACGCAATCTCACGAAACCACTTGACTAATTTGCCTATCGGCGAGCGATAGGAGGAGCACTAACATGGCACGACCTGCAACAGATGTAAAAGCCGCAACCGAGGCAAGCAAAACCGAATCCCCCGGAGAAAAAATTTCCGGCGGACACCTGGTCGCCAAGGCCCTCAAGGCAGAAGGCATAGATGTCATCTTCACCCTGTGCGGCGGCCATATTATCGATATCTACGACGGCTGCTTGGACGAGGGCATCAAGATCATCGATGTCCGGCACGAGCAAGTCGCCGCTCATGCCGCCGATGGCTATGCGCGCATGACCGGCAAGCCGGGCTGCGCCGTGGTCACCGCCGGGCCGGGAACCACCGACGCCATGACCGGTGTAGCGAATGCATTCCGCGCGGAGAGTCCATTTCTCCTGATCGGCGGCCAGAGCGCGCTCTCCCAGCATATGATGGGCGGCCTGCAAAACCTACCGCACGTCGACATGATGGCGCCGATCACCAAGTTCGCAACACAGGTGCAGACGACCGAGCGCATCCCCGACATGATCAGCATGGCGTTTCGCGAGTGTTATAACGGCGCGCCGGGTCCGGCGTTCCTTGAGATTCCGCGCGATGTCCTGGACGCCAAGGTGGATCCGGCAAAAGTGAGAATCCCGAAGCCCGGACATTACCGGGCGTCGACGCGACTGATGGCGGATCCGGACGATGTACAGAAGCTCGCCGACATTCTGGTGAAGTCCGAGCGTCCGTGCGTGCTGCTCGGTACGCAAGTGGCGACTTGCCGTGCCTACGATGCCGCCAAGGAGTTCGTGCGCAAGCTGAATATTCCAGCCTACATGAACGGTGCCGGCCGCGGCACTTT
>JBGPGJ010000118.1:0-6125 GCA_041483795.1 Sulfurifustaceae bacterium | reverse complement strand
GATGGCTTCCCGTCGGTTTTCGGTATCGCGCCCACGGCGCTCGAAAGCGTGGCGCCAACTTACTTCGGCTCCGACGCGCGCAATCGTTTCTCATCGTTGCGTTCCCACGTTCGACGTGGCTGAGGTATCGAGCAGGTTAGCGCTGAGAGCGGCGAGTGCGGCATCGCGTGCCGCCTTGGGTTGACGCGCGAGTTCGTTCACTGTTAGGTAAAAGGCCGTAAGATCGCCGCCATCGCGCGCGAGCAGCTTTTCGAAGGCGGCGATGTGGTCGTGGTACAGCCCGATCGAGATCAGCTTGGCATTGTTGAGCTCTTCGATCCAGCCATCAAAACCCGCGTAACCGTCCCAACGTTTCTTCAATTGCGCGTAGTCGCGCCGGAGTTCATTGAACAGTTCGTTCTTGGCGGTACGTTTGTCGTCATCGCTGAAGTCGGAAACATATAACTCCTCAAGGCGGGCACGGCAAACGAGCATAAGTGCCATGAACTCCTCGCGCCGCCGCGCGCGTTCTGTGTACGCGGCGTACGGCGCCTGCGCGTTTTGCGCCGCGAGCCAGCGGCGCACGCCCTCGCGTTCGACCGTCATCGCGAAGGATTCGTTGAACGCGGTATCGTCGCGCACGTAAATGTTCTGGTGCGCAAGCTCGTGGAATAGGAGTCCGGCGAGTTCAGGCTCCGGCCGAGCGAGCATGGTGTTGAGCAGCGGATCGTCGAACCAGCCGAGCGTGGAATAAGCGACGACACCGCCGATGTAAACATCGTAACCCTCGGCGCGCAGCTGCGCCGCCGCGCGCTCGACGTCGGTTTGTGCGAAGTAACCGCGATAGGCGACGCAACCGGCGAACATGAAACACCATTCCTTTGCCTTGAGTGACAGCTCGGGCGCGGCGAAAACGTTCCACACCGCAAACGGTCGTTCGAGATCGGCGTAACGGCGGTAGCTGTCGTTATCGGGCAGGCCGAGCGACCGGGTGGCAAAGGCGCGGATTACCACCACGCGTTCCAGGCGTTGCTTCAGTTCGGGCGCAAGTGTCGGGTCGGTAAGCAACTCTTCGATTGGGCGCGTGCGCCCGAGTATCGACAGGTGACCGCCGATCGCCTGGCCGTAGTAGCCTAGGCTCGCGCAGCCGGCGAGGGTAATGGCTAGGGCGATCGAAAAAAGACGATGCATGTGAAAGCGGCTTGGCGCGGACGGCGCCGACCTTTACGATGAGGTCGATAAGGAAGCCCTACTCGCTTCGCTCGTTCGTCCTGTCATATGATGCGAAGCCCTACTCGCTTCGCTCATTCGTTTTGACATTGATAATGAAGCCCTATTCGCTACGCTCTTTCGTCCTTTCATTATGAGAGTCTATCTCGTCGGCGGTGCGGTGCGCGACACGCTTCTTGGCCTTGCGGTGCGGGATCGCGACTACGTGGTCGTGGGCGCCACGCCGGAGGAAATGGTCGCGCGCGGCTTCAAGCCGGTGGGCGCCGATTTCCCGGTGTTTCTGCATCCGGAGACGAAAGAGGAATACGCGCTTGCGCGCACTGAGCGCAAGACCGGACGCGGTTATAAAGGATTCACGGTCTATGCGGCGGCGGACGTCACGCTCGAGGACGACCTGCGCCGACGCGATCTTAGCATCAACGCGATGGCCCAAGATGAGACCGGCAATCTAATCGATCCCTTCGGCGGCGCCAAAGATCTGCGCAATGGTATCTTGCGTCACGTCTCGTCCGCCTTCAGCGAAGACCCGGTACGCATCCTGCGCGTGGCCCGCTTTGCCGCGCGCTATGCGGCACGCGGTTTTCGGGTGGCCGACGAAACGCGCGCGCTCATGCGCGAGGTGGTTGCCGCCGGCGAGGTGGATCACCTTATCCCCGAGCGTGTGTGGACCGAACTGGAGCGCGCGCTGGCTGAAGCAGCCCCGTCGCGCTTTCTTGAGGTGCTGCGTGACTGCGGCGCGCTGGCGCGCCTGTTTTCCGAGATTGAAGCGCTCTTCGGCGTGCCGCAACCCGAAGAACATCACCCCGAGATAGATACGGGCGTGCACACCTTGCTCGTGCTCGATGCGGCAGCGCGGCTCTCGGCCGATCCGTGCGTGCGCTTCGCGGCGCTAACGCACGATCTCGGTAAGGGAACGACGCCGAAGGCTGAATGGCCGAAACACATCGGCCACGAAGAGCGCGGGGTCGAACTCGTGCGCGAATTGTGCAAGCGGCTGCGCGCGCCCAACGAGTATCGCGACCTCGCCGTGCCGGTCGCGCGCTATCATCTGCATTGCCATCGCGCGCTCGAGTTGCGCCCGGGGACGCTACTCGAAGTACTCGAGGCGCTCGACGTTTTTCGCAACCCCGCACGCCTGGAGAAGTATTTGGCCGCATGCGAGGCCGATTTCCGCGGCCGGCCAGGGTATGAACAAAAGCCCTATCCGCAAGCGGATCTATTCCGCCGTGTCTTTGGGGCCGCGCGTGGGGTGGACGCCGCCGGGATCGCGCACGAACACGCGGGCGGCCCCGGTGAAGAAGTTGGTGCCAAAATACGCCAGGCGCGAATCGGGGCCATTAAAGCAGTATCATAAGCGGCCATTTTTTTGGCTATCCCATACGTAACATCGTGACTAGCCATCGAACCACCCATCGTCGACCGGCCGTGCAGCAGCAACAGGCGCCGCACGTCGGTTTCGTGAGTCTCGGTTGCCCCAAGGCGCTCGTGGATTCGGAACGCATCCTCACGCAGTTGCGCGCCGAGGGCTACTCCATTTCAAAAGACTACGAAGGTGCGGATCTCGTGGTGGTGAACACCTGCGGTTTCATTGATTCGGCGGTGGCGGAATCGCTCGACGCCATCGGCGAGGCGCTCGAAGAGAACGGACGCGTAATTGTCACCGGTTGTCTCGGCGCGAAAGGCGATGTCGTGCAGCGCACGCACCCGAAAGTGCTGGCCGTGACCGGGCCGCACGCAACCGCGGAAGTGATGCGAGCGGTGCACGCGCACCTGCCGAAGCCGCACGATCCCTACACCGACCTCGTGCCGCCGCAGGGCGTCAAACTCACGCCGCGCCATTACGCATATCTAAAGATTGCCGAGGGCTGCAATCACCGCTGCACGTTCTGCATCATCCCCTCGATGCGCGGCGACCTGGTCTCGCGCCCCGTCGGTGAGGTCATGCAGGAAGCCGAGAATTTGGTCAAGGCCGGTGTGAAAGAGCTGCTCGTGATTTCGCAGGACACCAGCGCCTACGGCGTGGATGTAAAATACCGCACGGGTTTCTGGGCCGGGCGGCCGCTCAAGACGCGCATGACCGAACTCGTGCGTGCCCTCGGCGAACTCGGCGTGTGGGTGCGGTTGCACTACGTTTATCCCTATCCGCACGTGGACGAAGTGATCCCGCTGATGGCGGACGGCAAAATTCTCCCGTATCTCGACGTGCCGTTTCAGCACGCAAGCCCGCGCATCCTTAAGCTCATGAAGCGCCCGGCGGCGGCGGAGAATACGCTCGCGCGTATCCGCGCGTGGCGCGAGGTGTGCCCCGAGATCACGATTCGCAGCACGTTTATCGTCGGTTTCCCCGGCGAGACCGAAGACGACTTCCAGCGCTTGCTCGCGTTCCTTGAAGAAGCGCAGCTCGATCGTGTCGGCTGCTTCGCCTACTCGCCGGTGGAGGGCGCAGCCGCAAATGCATTGCCCGATCCAGTGCCGGAAGCGGTGAAGCAGGAGCGCCAGGCGCGCTTCATGGTATTACAGGAACGCATTTCCGCGGCAAAACTCACATGCAAAGTTGGCAAAACGATTACTGTGCTCGTGGACGAGTTGAAAAACAGCACGGCCATCGCGCGCTCTAGCGCCGATGCTCCGGAGATCGACGGGCTGGTTTACATCGAAGGTGTGAAGGGTCCAAAGCCCGGAGATTTTTGCGACGTCACGATTACCCGTGCTGACGTTCACGACCTGTGGGCATAGCCGATACGGCGTTAAATTTCGATCTCGTCGAAGTTGCTGACCTGTCGGTGGGTGGTGCGTGTATCGGTCGCGCCTTCGCGCACCAGCTGAATAGTCTGCTTACCCGCCGCGCGCGCGGCGTCGAGTTCTTCCTTGATGTCCGAGAGAAACAAAATCTCCGCCGGTGGCAGACCGATCTTTTTGGCGATCTGTTGGTAGGCGAGGGCATCGCGTTTGTTGCCGATGTTGGTGTCGAAATAGCCGGAGAAGAGAGGCGTGAGGTCGCCAAACTCGCTGTAGCCGAAGATCAGTTTCTGTGCCTGCACCGAGCCGGAAGAAAAGACATACAGCCGCAGACCTTGTTCCTTCCATTTTCGCAGATTGCGCGCGGCGTCCTCGTAGACATGTCCCTTGAAAACGCCGTTGCGATAACCGGCCTCCCAGATCATGCCCTGCAGCGCCTTAAGCGACGTCAATTTTTTATCTTCGTCAATCCAGCGCATTAGTTGGGTGATCACTTGTTCGTCGCTGAGTTGAGCCCTGGCAAGCCGACGCACCTCGTCAAGCTGCGCGCGCACGGCCGGCTCGCTGGCGTGATGACGCACGAAGTCCGCCATGCGACTGCGTGAGTAGGGAAAGAGCACATCCTTCACGAACGAAAGCGAAGACGTCGTGCCCTCGATGTCGGTGAGAACGGCTTCGGTCATGCCGGGCATTGTGCCGATCAGAAGTAGGCAATTCAATCGTTCTTACAATCGGCTTCTGCGGTCCTGCACCACAAACCCGCGCAAGGGACTGCGCCCGCCGCGCCCGAGCGCGATGACTTTGAAAAGTTCTCCCATCTCGTGGGGCCCCGTCAGTTTGTTGATAGCTTGTGCGCGGATAAGTTGAGCACGCGCATCGGCGGTTACGGTCTCCATTTCGGCAAGGCCGCAACCGATCAGGAATGCCGCCTGCGACGAATAGCCAAGGAGGTCCAGGCCGGATTCACTTCCCGCCTCGGCAATGGCGCTGAAGTCCACATGTGCCGTAATGTCCTGCAACCCCACGAGCAACAACGGATCACCGTGCGCGCGCTGGCGATAGTGGCACATGAGTGTGCCCTGAGCGCGTTGCAGGTGGTAGAACTCCGCGCGCGGGAAGCCGTAGTCCACGAGCAACAAAACGCCTTCCTCGAGTCGCTCGGCCAGGCTGCGCACCCACGCCTCGGCATGCAATCCGATTTCAGATAAGTAATTGGGGGCAAGTGCGAGACGTTTCACTCGCGCGCGCACTGGTTCACTGGCGGGCCGTTCGCAGGTAGCGAATCGTGCGCCGTCCCAGCAAACATACTGCTCGACGCCGCCGCTCTCGGTCACGCGAAAGCGCGCGACCGGCATGGCGTCGAGCAGTTCGTTTCCGAACACCACGCCGCGAAAGCCCGGCGCAGGAAGCGCCTCGAGCCACTGTACGCATCCGCGGAGATGTGGCGCACGTTGTTCCAGCGTTTGTTGCTGGAGCGCGCGTAGCGCGGCGCTTAGTTCGAGGATCAAATATCTTTGTGGAAGATGCCCGAGCGCTTCGAGCGCGAGCAGCAACTCGGTCGCAAGCGCCGCAGAGCCCGCGCCGGCTTCAAGAATATCGCCCTGACCGAGCGCGTTTAGAATTTGAGCCACTTGGTTTGCCAGGCAGCGGCCAAAGAGCGGCGACAGCTCCGGGGCGGTAATGTAGTCTCCCTGTTCACCGAACTTCGGCTGTGGGACGCTGTAATAGCCTAGGTTTGGCGCATAGAGTGCGAGTTCCATGAAGCGGGCGAAAGGAATGGCCCCGTCCGCCGCCGCGATCTTGCGACGAATAAGCGCGGTGAGTTCGCGACTGCGTGCGCCGTCGTCAGGCGTCGGTGCAGGCCAGCCGGCGGAGGCGAGATCTTCATCCAGGTTGTAGGGGGAATGGGCGATCATGACGCGTGCGGCGGGATGGGTTACGCTATAAAGTATATTTACCGCACATCATACCGGACTTCATGCCGCAGAATCCGCTGAAGGACAAGGTTGCCTTGGTTACCGGCGGGGCGCATCGCCTCGGTGCGGCCATCGCGTGCGCCCTGCACGCCGAGGGTATGCGGTTGGTGATCCACCATCTCTCGTCAGAAGCCGCCGCACGCGCGCTCCAGAAAGAGTTGCACCGCGCGCGCCCCGATTCGGTGATGCTCGTACGCGGTG
>JBGPGJ010000117.1:0-6142 GCA_041483795.1 Sulfurifustaceae bacterium | reverse complement strand
GCGTTTCGCTCAGAAGGTAGATATTCATCGTCACCAGATGTGGGCTGATTGCCGTCAAGGCCGCGACCGCGACGGCGAACGCGACCGGCATGAACAGGCGGGCCGTTAAGAACACGAGCAGCACGGTAATAGTGCTGATAACCGCTTGTATCACGGTAACGGTTGTCAGCTCCCGCAGAGTCGGCGGGTCGCCGAAGAACGGCATTACGAACAGTGAATACAGCGGGGCGCGCATGGCGTCGGGCTTCGGCGGGATCTCGACGCCAGCGACCAGGGTATTTGCGCGTGAATAGACGCCGTAATTTTTCAGGTTATGGCCGTAGAGGAAATAGTCCAGGGCGTCGGCCCTGACCGGTGTATCTACCATGCTGAGCGTAACCGATTCCACGCGCAGATCGAGGGCAACCACGAAAATGACGAACAGTGCAACGACGTAACGGGGAATCCGCGCGTTCGATTTGAAGAATAATTGTATATTCCGTGTAGCGAATTTACGCATAGCGATGTCGTGTGTGGGCGATATGGTTATGAGTAAGCGTATGCGATATTGCCGCCGCCGCTATGTCGTTTTACGAAATAGCCCGACGTAAAACAGCGGTAGTGCGAACGGACCCAAGCGCGGAACAAACGCGTTTCTGAGCGGTACGTAGCCCGAATCACGGTAATATTCAACTAGTTCAGTCGCACGGTGATAGTGGTCCGCCGGTTTGTTCTTCCTCAGTATCGTTCGCCCGAACTCGTACAGGGTGTTCTCCGTCGGCAGGCTCACGAGCAATAGACCGTTCCGCTTCAAATGTGCATCCAGAAAGCGGCGCGGCACGGACATGTCGGCGAAATGTTCCAGCACATCCATCGCTACCACGACATCGAAGGTTTCCGCCTCGTCCCATCTAGAGATGTCGCGTTCAAAAAACCGGACCTTGCCTAATGCGTAGTGCGCGGCGACCCGACGCGCGTCCTGTAAATCCAGATCCACGACCGCAAGGTCGGGAAATTGCTGAGCCAGCGTGGGAAGAAACGCGCCGCTGCCGCCGCCGAAATCCAAGAGTTTAAGTCCAGCGGCCGCGTGTTCGCCGAGCAGGCGATACCCCATAGCGAGTCGCTGCCAGAAAATCGCGCGCGCCAGGAAATTCGGATGCGCATACATATTGCGTTCGTGATGAATGTCGGTGACACGCTCCAGCACCGATGGCGGTATCGGCTTAAACTGCCATAGTTGGGCCTGCATGGTGATGAAGTATATGCGACGGGCGCCGTGTTTGAAGACGCCTCGCGATGCGACTGGGATCGTGCCCGGCTTGCGCAGACGAGACGAATATTCCCCGTAGTGCTCAGCGCACAGTGGTTATCATCATTAGATCGAAATAGGCGCGACCCCGGTCTTGAATAAACCACTGCGGTTGGCGAAGCGTTAGATCCGGTATTGAATGTGGGCGATAACCCAGGCGCAGGAAGGAGTCAAAGAACGTCGACCCAGCGTCGGCGCCCAACTCTGCAGGCGCGTATTCGACCAGCATGGGCGGAAAGTTGTGCGCGCGCAGTGTTTGGTCCATGCCCGCCAATGCCAACAGCTCCGCGCCTTGTATGTCCATCTTGATCAGCGATATGGGAAGGTTTCGATAATCGGCGTGTTGCGCAAAAAAATCGTCCAGGGTTGTGGTGCTGACGCTGATGGAATTCGAAGACCTCGCGTTGATAAGCTTGTGGTCCGTCGGACCGAGATCGGAAAGATAGAGCACGTCGGTGCCGGTACGATTGGATACCGCGCACTGGAATACGTGGATGCGCTGCTGCAGGCCATACGCGGCGATCGTGTTCTGAAGCTGTGCAATGTTGTGCGGTTCCGGTTCGAACGCCAACGACTGAACCGGACATTGCCGGCATATTGCGATCGAAAAGAAACCGATATTGGCGCCGATGTCCAGGAAGACGCTGCCCGGCCGCAGAAATTTCGTCGCGGTGCGCACGAGCGCCGCGTCGGTCAGGCGCTTGTAGAGAAAGTAGCTTTGTCGATAGAGTTGCCCAGCCACACCGTGCTGAAGATCGATGTGGCGCGCGGTGAACCGATACGCGGCGACAAGCAAACGTTGCAGCAAAGAATTGTAAATGGGCCGATTGCTCATGGCAGGAACAGCGGCATTCAGCCCGGTCAGCCCGTCGTAGCGCTTGCGGACGGTATAAGCTTCATATAACTCAAAACTATAGCACGTCAGGATGTGCCATATGACCAAACGGAACAGACAGAAAACTTTTCCGATCTATGCCGTGCTTATTGTGATGGTCGTCGGCCTCGCGCTGCGGCTCTACGGTATCGAGTGGGGGTTGCCGACACCGGCGCATCCGAATTATTCGTATCACCCGGACGAATTGCCGACACTGGTTTGGGCGCATTGGCTTTCTAAAGGCGCAATCATTCAGCAGCAATTTGTATACGGTGGAACACTGTATTTCAGCATTCTAAATTCATTCGTGTATTTCGGAGAGGTACTGGCCGATTTGCTTCCGGGTATCAATCTCTGGGCAGACAGTATCCTATTTGGTCGCTACGCAATGACGGCGATCGCGCTGATCACGATCCTGCTCGTTTATCGCATTGGGAAGGAGCTTTACGATGAGCGTGTCGGAATCGCGGCGGCGGCATCGCTGGCTATTTTCCCGGCGCACATAGTGTGGGCGCAGTGCGTACGCGTCGATGAGATCGCGGCCTTCTTCGTTGCGCTCGTTTTCCTGTTCGCGGTGAAGATATTGCGTGGCAACAAACGCGACGGGATGCGCTATTACATTTACTCCGGGATCGCACTTGGCGCCGCGATCGCGACCCGGTTTCCGTTGGGTATTTTTGGCGTGGCGCTTGTGGTTGCGCACGTGGTCAATAAACAGCATGCGCGCTTCACACTCGGCGCGACGCTGCTTGATCGGCGCTTACTCGTCATGTGCCTGTGCGTGGCGGCGGCATTCTGTATTCTCAGTCCGCATATATTCTTTTACTTCGACACCTTCGTTGAAGGGATAAGATTTTCGCTAAGCTACCAAGCGCCGGCGTTCCCCGATGCCGTGGGGCGGGGTCCGGTGTTCTTGCAATACCTGTGGCGGATTCTGCCGCAGGCTGTCGGCTATCCGCTGTTCGTCATGGCATTGTCGGGCATCGTGATTGCCGCCTACCGACGCGGCCGTGAAAACGTGCTGGTGTTAGCGATGTTGATTCCCTACCTGCTCGTGCTCGGCTTTGCCGGATGGTTGGTAGTGCGCTACGTGTTGCCGCTGGTGCCCGTGTTCGCGCTACTAGCGGCCTACGCACTCTTTTATCTTGTCGACACGTATCCAAGGTGGAAGATCGGCATATACGTTATCGCAGGATTCGCCGCTGGCGTAACGGTTGTTGCCGACCTCGCCTATCTAAAGGTAGCGGCTGGAACCGACGTGCGTGACATGGCATCGCAATGGATTCAGGAGAACGTGGAGACTGGATCGGCCGTTGTCACGATTCAAGGGTATGTCGGGGACAACTACTTCAATCCCGTGATAACAAGTTCACATAAACATCTGGCTTTTTTGCTGCGGCCCGATGGGGGCGGGGGAGACAGCCAGGCTCTTTTGCGCAACAAGCAGAACGAATATCTGGTTCTAAATGAATTTGTCTATAAGGACATGTTCCGGCTCGGTGAGGGACACCCGTTTGCATCGTACCGGGAGTTTCGCACGAATCTGTTGAACAGCCCTTACCAACTCGTGCGTGAGTTCAAGAATCCGATAGAGATGTTCGGAATCGACTTTGCGCGATTCTTTACCGCTTTCGATTATGCGATCGTAAATCCTGGAATCCAGATTTATCGGCGAAATTGAGCCAGGGCTGAATCTGCAAGACGTCGTTTCGATATTGAGAACGCCAATGACCCGACAGGTTTTGAATGAACATCGCAGGATCTGGCAGGAAAAGCCGGTATTGCGCGCTATATATGTCGACTACTACCGTCAGATTGCGTCCATGTGTCGCCCGGGCCGGACGTTGGAAGTCGGCGGTGGGACCGGCAATCTCAAGGAATTCTTGCCAGAGGTGCTGTCTTCGGACATTGTATCGGTACCATGGTTGGATATAACGGCAGACGCCCAGACGCTTCCGTTTGCGGCCGACGCTTTTGAAAATGTCGTCGCTGTCGACGTGCTGCACCATATCCAGTGGCCACGTCGTTTCCTTGCCGAGGCCGAGCGCGTGTTGCGACCCGGTGGTCGACTGGTATTGCTTGAGCCGGCGATCACTCCGGTCAGCTGGGTGTTCTACAAGTTTTTTCATCCGGAGCCGGTGTTGTTGAATGCCGATCCTCTTGCCGACGGGCCGCTAAATATCAAGCGGAATCCGTTCGACGCCAATCAGGCGATTGCGACGCTGCTGTTCGGTCGTTACCGCAGGCAGTTGGCCCTGGTTTTCCCGCGACTGAAAATTGCCGAGCGGCGATGGTTGAGCCTGGTTGCCTACCCGCTCTCAGGTGGGTATCGCGCCTGGTGTTTGATCCCACGCTGGAGCGTTGACGCGCTATTGAGCATAGAGCGTACGCTGAGCCCAATTGCGGGGAGGCTATGTGCTTTCAGGCTCTTGGTAGTGCTCGAGCGCGCTGAACGGACGACGTAATACGGCTGTGCATCGATCGTCAGTTGAAAGTTATCGAGCGCGACAGATAACGTTGATTCCACCGCCCGCTGGAATGAGTTGGGCTAATGCATCCGCTTTTTCGGGGAGCGGTGTCAGGCCGGGTATGCGCAGAAAACGATAACCGGCCGATTTCAATATCTCGACCAGACCCGCAAGCGATTCGCCGGCTTCGTTCAGTACCTGGGGGGCGAGTTCAATGAGAATAATCGGTTGTCGGGTAGTGAGCAGCCGCGCAGCACCGCGCAATACGCGGCATTCGTGCCCATCCACGTCAATTTTCAGAAAATCAACACGCGCCAGGTTGCGGCGCTGCACGTAGTCGTCCAGCGTTTCCACGTGCGCACCGGTCGTGTCGGCCAATACCCCACGATGCGAGGCATGTTGCGCCGGGACATCGCTTCGTAACGGCCACTGCGAATATAAATGCGGCGTGAGTTCGGATTGACGGGCATCCGCGAGCATGATCTGCTCGAGCCGTACGCGCGGTGCAAGTTCCGGGTTAAGCGAGACGTTGCGTTCGAGTTTCGTGTAGGCGTAATGCGTCGGTTCGAACGCGACTACGAGACCCTGCGGTCCAACCAGACGGGCAAACCGCAGCGTATGTGCTCCGATATTGGCGCCCACGTCCAAAACGACATGGCCGCCCCGAATGTTTTGGGAGTAAGCCGATACCGTAGAACGCTCGAACGCTCCGAGCAGGTAGATCGAAAAATCAATTCCCTCGGCGAGGTTAAGGTCCCAAACGATCCCTCCGCGTCTAACTACCGCGCGATCGCCGCGACGCGTCAGGCGACGGACGCCGTGCAGGACCTTGTAAACGCATCTGGCAAGGAAGATTTTTTGTCGTGTATTGAGCATTGTGGCCGATCACGGAAAACCTAGCAGATCGTTACACGGATTTTAGTTTTCGGTAGGCGTATAAAACCATCCGCAACAGTTGCAATCCGTGCGCGAAACGCCGGATATTGGTTTGCCCGTAGACGCGCGCCTTGTATCGGACGGGTATCTCCTCGATTCGAAGATTGAGCTTGCTGGCGCCGAAGAGCAGATCGAAGTCGCCGAACGGATCGAAATCGCCGAAGTAGGCGCGATTGGCCAGAAGCTTGCGGTAGGTGTCGCGACGAATCACCTTGGTACCGCATAGTGTGTCTTTGAGTCGTTGTCCTAACAGCCAACTAAAAGTCATCGCAAACAGCTTATTGGCGAGTAGATTCAGCGTTTGCATGGCCTGGTCTTCAACCGGGTAAACCAGCCGGCAGCCGTTGAGGAACTCACCTTTGTTAGTGGCGATGGCGCGGTAAAACTTCGGTAAATCCTCCGGGGGCACCGTCAGGTCCGCGTCCAGGATCATCAAGATATCGCCGCTGGCCGCCTCGAATCCCTTGCGCACCGCGTCGGCCTTGCCGGTACCGTCTTGGATCAGCAATTTGATGTCGCGATCGGGATGGGACGCCATTAAACGTCGGATTTCCTCCGGCGTACCGTCAGAAGAAT
>JBGPGJ010000116.1:0-6171 GCA_041483795.1 Sulfurifustaceae bacterium | reverse complement strand
CCGCCGGCGAAGTAATAAGCGGGGTACCTTCCGTAGGGTAAACGATTTCCAGCGGCGTGCCTTTTTCCTTCAGCATGAATAAATTGTATTCGTTTCCATCCATCATGATGGCCCGTTCACCGAGCGCTAGTTTCTTCGGCGGTTCGGTTGACGACTGCACTTGCATTACCGACTGCTTGCTGAGTTTGTCGAAATATTCCCAACCGAGATCGCGGGCGGTCTGGAAGGTCGACGTTACGATAGTGCCGCTGTAACCCGGGTGCGCCTTCACCATCTTTCCCTTCCACTTGGGATCGAGCAGATCGGCGAAACTTTTTGGCGCTTCATTCGGTTTTACGAATTTGGTGTTATAAGCAATCGGGCTAAGCGTCATGCGCCAGGTCGCGTAGGTGCCGTCCGGGTCTTTGTGTTCAGGTGGAAAATATTTCGCCACATCCTCCGGCACATAGGGAGCGAGCCAACCATCGCGTTCCCACACAATGAAGTGAGCGGCGTCCGATGTATTGACGACATCGGCGGCGTAGATCTTGCTGCCGTACTCCTGCCCCAAGCGCTGAAAGAGTCGCTCCGAGCCGGCGCGCTCGATCTGCGCCTTGACACCGGGATATTTGGCCTCGAACGCCTTTGCGATTTTTTCCGCCACGGCCACATCCACCGAGGTGTAGAAAACCACCTTGCCTTCCTGACGCGCCTTCGCGACAAGATCCGGGGTAACCGTGGTTGGCGCGGGTGCCGCGGCCAGGGTTAAAGAACAGACAAACAGCGCCGAGAGAGACATGCCTAGCGCCGACACGACGATTGACTTCATTCTCATATTCATGATCGCTCCATCCTCACAGGTTGATTGATGCAATTAATCCACAAGCGCCTTGGCCGCCGCGCCGGTAGAAGTCCGTCGGCCCGCAAGCGCCCGGCAATGCTCCGGCGGCAACTGCAGCCACACGCGATTGCCGACCGGCACGTTCAGGTGTACCGGCGCCGCTACCCGCACTTGGTCCCCGCTCGCGAGCTCGACCAGGTAATCGCGGGCGGCGCCAAGATACGCGCAACGCACAACCTGGCCAGGCAAAACGTTGACGGTATCGCCGTTGGGTCGCCCCGTATGCAGCCGGATATCGTGCACCCGAACCGACACCGCGATTTCGCCTGACATCGTCACCTCGCCCTGATCGCAGCGCAGGCTGAATCCATTGAACGCGACGGTGTGACGGTCCTCGGCGCGGCCCTTCAGAATGTTCGTGGCGCCGATAAAACGCGCGACGAACTCCGAGATCGGCCGCTCGTAGACGTCCTCCGGTGTGCCCGCCTGTTCGATCCGGCCCTCGTTCATGACGACGATGAGATCGGCGGTGGTCATCGCCTCGGCCTGGTCGTGCGTGACGTATACGGTCGTGTACTTGTACCGATCGTGCAAACGGCGAATTTCGAAGCGCATCTCCTCGCGCAGGTTGGCGTCGAGATTCGACAACGGCTCGTCGAGCAACAACGTCTCGGGTTCGACCACGAGGGCGCGCGCAAGCGCCACGCGCTGCTGCTGACCGCCGGAGAGTTCGCCCGGATAACGATCCGCGAAGGCGTCGAGGTGCATCACGGAGAGAATGGACCTCATTCGCTGTTTGATGGATGCCTTATCGAGTTTGCGCAGCTTGAGACCGTAGGCGACGTTCTCGCCGACCGTCATATGCGGCCAGAGCGCGTAGCTTTGAAAGATCATTGACATATTGCGCCGCTCCGGCGGCAGCGTCGCGGCGGGCGAAGATACGCAACGGTCTCCGACCCGTATTTCCCCGCTGTCGGGCGAAAGAAAACCGGCGATCAGACGCATGGTAGTGGTCTTGCCGCAACCCGAGGGGCCGAGCAGGCAGACGAAGGCGCCGTGCTCGATATGCAAAGTCACGTCATTGACCGCGGTCACCGTCCCAAACCGCTTGGTAAGTCCGCGAAGTTCTACCGACGCCACTGTCCCTCACCCTCCTATTCTGGTTATTCCCACGCTTGCACGCAGACCGTTCCGACCCGGCTGCGATCCGCGGCGGGACACGCCGACTCAGGCCGCCAACAAAGCGGTTAACGCACCAACGTTATCTATATTTTCCAACCGCCGCACGATCTCTACGACCTGCCGCGACTTCTCCGGCGCCCAACCGACATAGGCCGCGCAATCGAGAAATTTCTTCGTGACTTCCTCGAAACTCATTGGAATTGCCGGACTGCCCTTGCCGAAATCGGCGCGGTCGGAGATCGTCTTGCCGCTTTTCAAGACAACATCGATAACGGTCGTCATCTTGTCGTATCCGGCGCTTTCCGCTTCCGGATGCACGCCGAAATCGATGCGCTCGATCATCGCCTGCACGTCGCGCCGATTGACGACGGCATCGGTAAATTCACGCAAGCCGGCCCGGCGTTCAAGCAGCAGGATCGCCATGCAAAATTCCATGCTGAACTTGGCCTCGAGCTCCGTCTTGGGGCGATGGTGGATCAACGCGTTCGGCATGTTCCGGTTCGTCCCGACCTTCACCCGTTCGACCTGCTCGGGACGGATGTCGTGCGTGAGAATCAGCTCCAGCATCTTGGTCATACCTGGGTGGGTCAGCGAACCGGACGGATGCGGTTTGATCGACACCCCCGGCGAGAGAAAAGTCCATGGACGGCCGAGCCGACCGCGGATTGCCGCTGGATCGTAACCTCCACCCGCCGCGCGGAAAAAACCGCGATCAGCCTCAAGGATGTTGGCGGCCGCCGTCCACCCGAGACTCGCGAATTCGGCTGCGACGACGCCGTTTTCCGCGGCGCGCCCGGCGTGAAACGGCTTGGTCATGGTACCGAAATTCTCACGCAGGCCCGCGGATTGGCTACCGGCGATGGACAGCGCCCGACGCGTGGCCTCGACCGACAGGCCGAGCAGCTTCGCGGCGGCCGCGGCGGCGGCGAAAACCCCACAAGTCCCGGTGGAGTGGAACCCGTGCTGATAGTGACGCGGATCGATTGCCTCGGCGATCTTGCACTCGACCTCCACCCCCACGTGATAGGCCGTCATCAAGTCCTTGCCGGATCGCTTGTCACGCTCGGCGAGCGCGAGCGCCGCGGGCAACGCCGGCGCCGTCGGATGCGTCAGCAGACCGTAAACCCGATCCTTCGCCATGGCCAGCTGCGTGTCGTCATAGTCGTCCGCGTGGATCGCCACGCCGTTGGCGAAGGCTGCGAAACGCGGCGCAACGCGCAGGCGCGTGCCAATCACCGAAGCCGGCTCGCCGTGCGCACCCTCAAACTGTTCGAGATACCGGCGCATGATCGCCCCGCTGCGCGCCGCCGAGCCTGCCAACGCGAGCCCAAGGCCATCGAGGATGTGTTCTTTTCCGACCGCCACCACGTCAGTCGGGATGTCGCCATAGCCGGTGGCCGCGATGAATTCCGCGACTTCCTCTGTCACGGAATGCGCCGCCTGCCGTTCTCCACCGCGGTTCATTGGATCTCGCGTTTGTTCTTGTCCTGGGTTCCAACGGACGGGCGGACGTAACCCCGCGCCGGAATCAACCAGGGCGTACATGCTGGCCTGAAAGGTTTTACAACATAGTTATCCTTTCGGCGGCCAACCGTGGGCTTCTTTCTGGCAATCGCGGCACCACGCATAGAGCGCATCATACAGCACCATGCCGTGCTTGAGCATTTCGTGGTCGTCCTCGAACACGCGCGCCAACCCGAGCGATACCGCAAGCAGACCTGGCGCCTGTGGCGCGAGATCGAGCCGCGCGGTGTCCGCACCGCGCACGATTACGGCAAGTTGTTGCAGTGCCGGGTCGGTTAGCCGATATTTCTTTAAGAAGGAATCGAAGCTGCACAACTCACCGACATGGCTCATCTCGACGCCGGGAATGTCGTAAGGAATCGCGCCAGTTTCCGACGCGACTTTCGGCACCTGGTCCGCCGACACGTACAGAAACTCCGGTTCTTTATCGATGAACCGCGCGATCAGCCAAGGGCAGGCGATGCGATCAATTTTCGGACGTTCGCGTGTGACCCATTTCATGGCAAACACCTCACTTAGTTTTGCCAGCGGCGCCGTAACTAAAATCATCAAATGCTGTCACGCTATCGGCTTTGGTCCACAAACCGACCGCGCCCGCAGCGGAGATATGCGGATCATCCAGCTCAATCAACTTGCGGCCATCAAAGATGACCTGTATCCGGCTGCCAGCAAACTCGACGCGCAACGCGTGCCACGTATTCGCCGCCACGGGTGCGTCGGCATAGCGAATCGTGACGCGCCTGCCACCTTGCGTGTAATAGAGCGACACGTTGTTCTCGAGCGCGTTGGCACGAGCGACATAGTAGTTGTCACCGTTCTTCCAGCGCCAGATAACGCCGCCTGCCTGGTCTTCCATCCCGGCGATTGGTTTGAGTTTCACCTCGACGTAACCGTCCGCGAGCGAAACGTCCTCGCGCACACACCAGGGAAACGTGCCCTGCCCCAACTGCTTCAGTACGTGCGGTTTACTCGGGGAAGTAGAATCCGACCCGACAACCCATCGGGGCGAACCCTTTCCGGTGACACCCGTCGTCCAACCTACGGGCGCTGCTCCCGGCTCCTGCCCGTCAAACCCAATGGTTTCCGCACAAACCGTGGTCGGTAGTGAAAGAATCATAAACAGTATCCTCCATCTCATGAATCTGGCCTGGAATCTCCAATCTCTCCGGTTAGTGGTTGCAGCGCCACGCGCTTCCACGCTTCAATCCCACCTTTGAGATATGGTTCGGTTCCCGATGCGCATTCGTCATAAAGACGAACCACGTTCACCCAGTTTATGTTCTGCATGAACGCGTCCACGTAGGCGGCAGCCTCGGCACCGTAGTCCATGTGGTACGAGTGCTCGTACATGTCGAGCGCGAGGATCGGCGTACCGCCCGCGAGAACGTGGGTATGATCCACCGCCCACTGGTTGACCAGCCGCCGGCCGCGGTGCGAGTAAGTCAGCAACACCCACCCGCTACCGCCGCCCTGCGCTTTACCCATAGCGCTGAATTCCAAATGCCAGCGCTCGTAGCTACCGAAGTCACGCGTGAGTGCCGCACGCAGCGCTGCCTCGGCCTGGCCACTGCCACCGAGACTTGCGAAATAAAGCTCGTGCAGAATCATCGAGTTGGTGGCGATTAATTCCTCACGTTTGAGACCATTGATCACGAACACCGGCGCGGCGGCGAAATCGAGTGCCTGAAGTTGCACCACGATCGCATTCAATCGTTTGACCGCACCGCCGTAATTATTCTCGTAGTGGCTCTCGATTAGTTTATTCGACAACCCTTTGAGTCGCGATGGATCGCATCCAAGCAGTTTCATCTCATAAGCCATAGCCCCTCCTACATAATCACTGTGTACGCCAGTCCGGCGGCGCCGCAAGCGAGAACGACTGGAATAATGCCGACCTTGTAGCGCCACAATGCGATGAACGCCGCGACGCCGATTAACGCCGAGATCCATTCGAAGCCCGTAAACAACGCGCGCCAATCAAATGGCTGCGTGAAACCCCGCGGCCATAGCACGTGATAGGCGAAGAACACTGCCAAGTTGAGGATCACGCCTACGACGGCGGCAGTGATACCAACCAAGGGTGCTGTGAACTTGATGTCGTGGCGCGTGCGCTCGATAGCGGGTGCGCCGACAAGGATGAAAAGAAACGACGGTAGAAAGGTAAAGAACGTCGCCACCGTCGCGCCGGCGATGCCGGCGAGCGCCACTGAATCCGGACCGAACAACTCCTTGGTCCAACCGCCGACGAAACCGACGAACGCAACGATCATGATCAGCGGCCCGGGCGTGGTCTCGCCGAGCGCGAGCCCGTCAATCATCTGAGTGGCCGTGAGCCACTGATAGTGTTCTACTCCGCCTTTGTACACATAAGGCAGTACGGCATAGGCGCCACCGAAAGTGAGTAGCGCGGCTTTCGTGAAGAACCAACCGATCTGCGTGAGCACGCCCTCCCATCCGAACAAGGCGTAAAGCGCCCCTTCGACGCCTGCCCAGATAGCAAGTCCGATGACTCCATAGGCGATCACCCGCGACCACTTGAAGCGCGCGTGCTCCGGCGACGGTGTGTGATCGTCAATTAACGCCGGGCCGTAACCCTTGTGACCGTCACCCCCATGACCGCCTGTGCGGAATTTCTCCGGTGCGAT
>JBGPGJ010000115.1:0-6226 GCA_041483795.1 Sulfurifustaceae bacterium | reverse complement strand
TCGGGGGTGAAACGGCTTCGACGTGGGTCGCGAAACCTCTGGGGCATGCCGAGGTGCAGAGTTCCTCGCAAATCCAGCTGCAAACACATAGTTGCCAACGACGACAACTACGCCCTAGCGGCTTAATCCCCGCTAGCCCTTCCCCTACGTTTCGCCTGTGGGCCGGGAGTGAAGGGTCGATCACACGGGATCGCGTTGGTTCGTGCCTGTTGAACCAGCGCTAAAACTTAGCAGGCTCAGCGCACCGATGACCCTGTCTGCCGGGGAGCGGTGCGTCAAATCGTAGACAGAATACGCATGTAGAACCAGAGCTGTAGGGCTTGCGGACGCGGGTTCAACTCCCGCCACCTCCACCAACGCAAACAAGGGCGCCAATCGGCGCCCTTTGTTTTTCATCGGCGCGTCGCGGAACAATAAGCAACAGCGGTTCCCGTGAGTTTTGACCGCCCTGTCCAGGGGCAGTATTCTTCGTTCATGAAGGTTAGCGAGGTATTGCGGGTACTTCATGACGATGGCTGGTTTCTGGTCGCCACACGCGGGAGCCATCGGCAATTCAAGCATAATACCAAAGCTGGGCGAGTTACCGTGGCGGGAAAACGAAGTGACGACTTGGCACCCGGCACTTTGAATAGTATTTTGAAACAGGCGGGTTTGAAAAGGTGAGGTGTTGAATATGCGTTACGCAATCGTCATCGAAAAGGCTGAGGGCAATTACTCGGCCTACGTCCCCGACCTACCCGGATGTGTCGCTACCGGCGCAACCGTCGAGGAAACGGAAAAGTTAATTCGTGAGGCGATCGCCTTTCATATGGACGGAATGCGCGAGGACGGCACACCCATTCCACCGCCGTCCAGCCATGTCGAGTACGTCGAGGTTGCTGCATAATTCGCTCTGGCGACTCAATCGCCGCTTCCTTTCGTCCATGAGCTTGGAATCAGAACTTGCGGACGGCGGTTCGGCTCCGCCCCCCTCCACCAATGTGAACAAAGGGCGCCGATTGGCGCCCTTTGTTTTTCCATTAACCAATCGAGCGTTCCCGCGCTTTGTCACCACCGCTTTCTTACGGTATGGTCTTAGCGACGTGATACCCTAAAAATTACTATGTGCTTGATACAACAGAAATCAATTTTTATTAACCCCTATAATGACTCGTTCAGACGGGACATTTCGGACGTCGAATTTAAGTTAGGAGCCATCATGACTTTTAACCCATACGAATTCGAGTTCTTCGTCACCGAATCCGAGTATCCAAAACTTCAGGCTGCTTGTCCTGGCGACTTTCCGTTTCCTTACGAAAAGTTCGTCGCCATCACAGACCAACGTCTTGAAAAGAGGCTGGAGCAAGTCACCACACGCAAAACTAATATTAACGTGTCTGAATTCGCTGCCTATTGCACAAAGCGCGGAATCAGACCCGATGAGAAGGCGAGGATTATTTTTGCTCAATTTGCCGGAAATAACCAAATCCCAAAATGAAAGACAAATCGCCTGAAAATACTTCAAGCAACCCTAACCCAACGCTCAAGGCGGACGGGCTTACGTCGCTGCTCGGTGAGTTTTCGGTGTTTGTCATGGTTTCTCTCCGTTCAGCGCTTTCCTCAGCCCGCCGCTTAGCTTTGCGTTGAGACTGTAGAAAAACTCCGATTTCGTTCGATTTTTGAGTCGGAAAAAAGGAATACGAATTCCAGAATTGGAAATAATGTTCCGTGCCAAACGCGCCAGTGCCTTTGCTGTCCGTCGCCGTGCCGAACTTGGTCTACGACGAAGCCGTGGTGCATTATTTTGGTTTAAATCGCCTCTGCTTCGAAAGCATTGACGAAGAGGGGTTTTTCTACAGTCTCGTTTGGCGGAAAATGATTGAATCAGGAGGACGTCGAAATGCACGGTAAGGCCATCGTCACTATTGCCACTCTGCTCGTAATAGTCGGTTGTTCAAGTGCGCCTAAACGGCAGTTTGATCCTAGCGCATTTGCGCCGGTGCGCACGATAGAAATGAGGGACGCGACTGATCCGGTCATGTTGGCCTCAACCGGTGCTAAGCGCATTCGCGAATATCTCGAAGTCGGCTTGACCCACCGCGGATACGCTATTTGCCGCGAATGTCAATCCGATGCCGTGGCAACTGTGACTGTTCGCGAGTACAGCACAAAGCAGGATTCCAAGAGGGATTGGCTCGGATGGGGCAACTTGACCTACCTCGAATATGGGGAGTCAGACTGGACCCTCATCATAGTGCGCAATGGCGAAACGATTTTCCAGAAGCGAATCAAGCACCACAAAGCGATGCCAATAGACCAACTGGCGGGGCAGCAAGTACAGGACGTGCTTCAGCAAATACCGGCGCGTCCATGAGGTGCCAACTCCCGCGAAACGTTAGTCGTGGCACCGCAATTTCTTGTATCGCGAGCCCAACAAGGCGCTCAAGTCGACTCGCTACGTTAGCGCTTCGCGCCCACTTCACTCGCGGCTTAGCTCCGCGTTGGGCGTAAAGGAGAAGCGCAATGGAAGTTTTTCTTACAGTAGTTACTGGCTTCGTAACGTTTGCATTTGGCCAAATCGCTGTAAAGCTGGTTATTGACCCTGTCCAAGAATTCAAGAGAGTTGTGGCGGATATATCCCACGCGCTTATTGAATACGCCAACATCTTTGGGAATCCAGGAATCACCGGCCCGGAAAACGAAAGAAAAGTATCCGGAGAGCTTAGAAAACTCTCTTCACGATTGAATGCCCAGATGTATCTGATACCAACCTACGGAATAACGCGCAAACTCTTTGGATTACCGACCCGGGATAACGTCACTAATGCGGCCGGACATCTCATAGGACTGTCCAACGGATTCGGTGGTAATAATCCAGAAAGAGGTGTGTTGAATACTTACAGAGCGCAACACGTATGCAATGCGCTCGGTATATATGTTTCTGAAAGAGAAAGGCTAGACCCTGCGCTAGAAAAAGAGTTCCGAAATGGTCCGCGCGCCTAACCAGTCGTTCAACCTGACTCACGGTGCTGGCGCACCGCTCGCAGGTGAGCTCTGTTAGACACCGCGCAAACGAGCAGACCGACAATACGCGCAAACTATTTCAGTTATCGCCGGCGATACGGTTCACCGATATGCAAACGCCCACTTCACTCCGACTGGCGAATACTGGCGCTGTGCTAGCGGCACTGGGCGCGGCTTGCCTCTTCGGTGCGAGCACGCCCTTCGCCAAACAACTGGTGAGCGAAGTGCCGGCGCTGTTGCTGGCGGGGCTACTTTATCTCGGTAGCGGTATCGGATTGATCGGCACGCGCTTGATCCGCGATCGCGGCTGGCAGACGCCGCAGTTCGAAAGGGGTGATTGGCCGTGGCTCTTGGGGGCCATCGGTTTCGGCGGAATGCTGGGACCGGTGTTGCTGATGATCGGGCTATCGTACGCAACTGCGGGCACTGCTTCGCTGCTGCTAAACCTTGAAGCGGTGCTGACGGCATCGCTCGCTTGGATCGTATTCAAGGAACACACCAGCCGACGCATCATGCTGGGCATGGCGCTCATCGTTGCGGGTAGCGTGGTGCTCTCATCGTCTGAGAACGGCGCCGTGTCACACGATTGGTTTGGACCACTTTTCATCGCGGGGGCATGCCTGTGCTGGGCCATTGACAACAATCTGACGCGCAAGGTGTCCGCCGCCGATGCGTTATTCATCGCGGGCAGCCGGGGTCTGATCGCAGGAGCCGTGAATACGGGCCTGGCCTTCACACTCGGCGCAGCGCTGCCCGCCTGGCGCATCGTCGGCCCGGCTGTGTTGATCGGCTTTCTCGGCTACGGGGTCAGTCTGTTCTTGTTTGTGCTCGCATTACGCGGCCTGGGTGCCGCACGCACCGGGGCTTACTTCTCCACTGCCCCTTTCATCGGCGCGGCCATTGCCGTCGCGATGTTTCAAGAACCGACCACGGCCATGTTTTGGATCGCTGCGGTCTTGATGGGGATTGGCGTTTGGTTGCACTTGACCGAACACCACGAACACAATCATACGCACGAAGCGATGTTTCATACGCACTCCCACGCGCACGACGAACATCACCAGCACGACCATGAATTTCCGTGGGATGGAAAAAAGCCGCGCACTCACCAACACCCGCACCGGCACGTCCCGCTGACGCACAGCCACCCGCATTATCCGGATACGCGCCACCGACACTTGCATTAAATTTATGCTCCTCGTTCTCCAGTTTCTACCTACCCCAGTGCTCCTTCAAATCAAAGGACAACTGCCGATGATGTTTTATCGAAAGCAAATATATGTTGTTAGCCCGCAATGCATACAGAACCAAATAATCGCCACCGATATACTCGCGCAGGTTCACATTCTTCCCAATGCACCGTCTAAGGGCATCAAGGCGCGCGATGCCTTCCGTGGATTGAGGCGTCTTCGCGAGAAAATCCACGCCTAGTTCAGGAAAGCGTTCCAGGTTCGGAATTACCGTTCCGAAAAGCTGTTCCAACAGGGATTGAAATACTTGGGGAGCCTCCCGCTCCTCCAGAAACTGGCGAATGCTCGCCAGGTTCTTGTCGAAATTACGCGTGACACGTATGGTGCAACGGCGGCTCATTCAGCGCTTGTATGGCGTCGGCGAGCTTTGGATTTCTTGTATTTGGCCCGGGTCACGGCAACGCTCAGGAGCCGGCCTGCCTCGACATCGTCCCAGCCACGATTCGCCTCATCCAACAAGGTGAGATGAATATGCTCGCGTTCCAGCTGGTGGTAATGGTCGAGACGCCTCGCATCTATCAGCGCCACATAACTCTCTCCATTGCGAGTAATGATCTTTTCGTCTCCCTCGCGTACCTCTTCCGCCAGTGCCGTGAATCGGGCGCGAACCTGGTTTAACGGAACGATGTCTTTGGATGAAATGGACATGGACAAACCCTTTAATGAATATGTTAATGTATTTTTACGTGCTTCCTACGGGAGGTCAAGGTGTTTTACGTATTTCCGCAGAGGGGTCTCCGACGGCTCGGTCATCGAAAACGAAAGCCTCCGAGTGGGCCGGCAGGGATCTGCGCTCTTTTCCGGAAGGAAACCTGCGGAACTTGGTTCGATATCTACGCCACAGACAGGTGACCAACACCGTTACCGATGTTCAGTCCCACGCTTCCCGATCGCTTGCAGAATTCCGCGCATGAGCGCGAGCGGCGGCGGCGGGCAACCGCGGATGACGGCATCCACCGGAATGACGTTCGCCACCGCGCCGCAGGAGGCGTAGCTCACGCCGAATTCGCCGCCGTTGGCGCCACACTCGCCGACCGCGATGACCAGCTTCGGATCAGGCGTGGCGTCGTAGGTGCGCTGCAACGCCGCCTGCATGTGCCGCGATACCGGTCCGGTCACGAGCAACATATCGGCGTGGCGTGGGGAGGCGACAAAGTGCACACCGAAACGTTCGATACCATAATACGGATTGTTGAGCGCGTGAATTTCCAACTCACAGCCATTGCACGAGCCGGCGTCCACCTGGCGGATGGCGAGGCTGCCGCCGAAAATTTCTCCGACACGCGCCTTGAGTCGGGCGCCGACCTCCTCGAGCGCCGGCGCCTCGTCTTGCGGCAGCGGTTCGGTAACAATACCGATCTGCTGGATTTTGCGAATTATTCTTAGCATAACGTTTAAAAACTCAACGCAAAGACGCTAAGGCGCAAAGGAGAGTAGAGATAACATTATGAAGTATTATTTTCATTTCTTTGCGTCTTTGCGCCTCTGCGTTGAGTTGTTTAATTTTTATAAATCATGGCCTGAGTAAGATCCGTTTACGGATTTGTTACACACTGGAAAATCCGGAACGATGTTGTCATGGACGAGTTTTTCCAACGTGGGCCAGGTGAGCCAAGAAGGATCGCGCGGAAAGTAGCGCGCGATCCTGCCGTCCTCGGCGAAGCGCACATAGGCCAGACACTCGCCGCGGAATCCCTCGGTCATTCCCAATCCCTCGCTGCCCGCCGCGGGTGCGAGCCACTCTGCACAGACTGGACCGCTCGGCAACTCAGCGAGGAGTCGCTCGATTAAATTGAACGAAGCAAAAATTTCCCGCGCCCGGACCTTCACACGCGCGGCGACATCGCCGTCGCGGTACACCGGCACCTCCACGGTCAGGCGATCGTAGGGCGGGTACGGGACGTCGGCGCACGTCGAAACCAACACCGCTTGCCCGGCCCACGTAGCCGAGCGCGCCGTATTCCTTCGCAATC
>JBGPGJ010000114.1:0-6230 GCA_041483795.1 Sulfurifustaceae bacterium | reverse complement strand
CGCAATTGACGTTGATGTTATAGCGCGCCAGTTCACGCGCCAGACCCTTGGTGAAGGCGATGGCGCCGCCTTTGGCGCCGGAATAGACCGTCTCTCCCAAACTGCCCACGCGCCCTGCGTCGCTCGAGACGGTTATGATCTTGCCCGCGCCGCGCTCGATCATCTGGTCGAGGAAGGCACGGCTGACGGCCACCGGACCCATAAAGTTGAGATCGACTACCTTGCGCCAGAAATCCGGCGTGTTCTGGACGAAAGGCTGGATTTTTCCCCACCCCGCAACGTTGGCGACGATGTCCACCTGCCCGCGGCGGGCGTAGGCTTCGCGCTTGAAGGCCTCGATGGAGTCGAGGTCAGTCACGTCCAGCCGGATGAAAGCTGCGCCCTGCCCCTTGGCGTGGATCGCTGCAGCGGCCAGTGCACCGGCCTCCTCGGCAATGTCGCCAAGCAGCACAAAAGCCCCTGACTCCGCCAGTGTCTCGGCGGTCGCCCGCCCGATTCCCGAAGCAGCACCGGTAACCACTGCTGTCTTGTCGTCTAATCGCATTGTTCCTAACCCTAAATGAGAATCTTATCATAATGAATGATCATTCATTCATAAAATCTAGCACGTGAAAAATCAAAACACAAGAGAAGCGCCCCAGGACAAAAAGCCCGCCGATGATGAGCTTTCGTGCGACGGGAACGAGCGTTGCAGTTATTCCATCGCGTAGAACGGCTGGGCGCGCGATCTACGCTGCGTCGGGTTGGCGCTCCGGGGCTACCTGGCGGAAGGCCTCCACGGCCCGGCAATTCCGTTCGATGTGCACGAGAGCAAGATAGGCTGTGGGGTTGCCGTCGAAACGTCGCGCGTTAAATAATTGGGATATGAGGCAGATGTCGGCCAGAGTCGGCTGCTTGCCGTGGAAGAACAGGTCCGCCTCGTTCTCGGCCGCCAGTCGCGCTTCCAGGGCCGCGAAGCCTCGCGCGACCCAATGGCAGTTCCAGGTGTTCTTTTGCTCCTCGCTTACACCAAGAGTTTTTACCAAGTAGTTCAACACGCAAGGAATGTTGAGCGCGTGAATATCGCAGGCGATGCTGAGCGCCAGTAAGCGCACCCCGCGTCACCGGTTCCGCCGACAGCAGGGGCGGCTGGGGATACGTCGCGTCCAGGTATTCCATGATCGCCGGCGACTGCGTGAACCAATGCGCCCCATCCTCCAGCACCGGAACTAGTGCCTTGGGATTGAGGCCGCGGCGGGTGAGATGCACCGACAGGGACTCGTAGTCCAATCCTTAAAGAGTGGGAGCGATTCGCACCCGATAGGAAGCGGAGCTACGAAAGTAGTTAAAGTAGTTGTAGAGCCTCACGCTGCCGTCAAACGATTTGCAGGGAGCAACCGAGCAATTCCGAAAAGTCCTTCGAGATGAGAAGCGCTCTAATGCGGTGCGCATCCTCCGGATGTGGAATGGCGAAGATGCGCACCTCGCGCCCTTCGACCAGCACGGTTTCGCCACGCCGGACCGTATGCTGAACAACAAAAGTCTCGCGCGCGATCTCGGTAATACGGCTTTCAATCTCGATCTCGTCGCCGAAAGTGGCGGAGTTCAGGAATTTGTTATTGATCTCCAACAGCGGCAGGCTGGTGATGCCGTGCTTCTTGGCCTGACTCTCCCAGACGGCACCATTAAGACTCGAACAAGTGCCGTGTGGCGGAGTCGATCCAGCGGCAGTAGTTGGGATAGAACACGATCCGCACCGGATCGCAGTCGCCGAATTCCACCGTTACGCGATAAATCGAAGGATGCATTCTTGTCCTCCGTCAGTCAGCGATATTAATTGAAAGCTCGTCGAGCCCGTCGTCGCCTCCGGATAGGCGGCCGCCGCGTTGCACCGAGCCTACGCCAACCGGCGTTCCGGTGCAGATCAGATCGCCGGGCTTGAGGGTGTAAAGCTGAGAGAGATACGCGATACTGTCCGGCACTGGCCAGATCAACACCCGCGGATCCGCGTTCGGCTTGACTTCGCCATTCACCTTGAACCAGATGCGCCCGGCATCGAGATGCCCGACCGCACTCGTTGGTTGGATGGCAGTGATCGGTGCGGAAAAATCGAAGCCCTTGCCCTTGTCCCAAGGACGGCCCTTATCGCCGCGGCGTGCTGCAATTCGCGACGCGTCATGTCGAGCTCGCGGCATAGCCGAACACGTGCTCAAACGCCGCCTCGCACGCGATGATTACACCCTCCTTGCCGATGGCCACAACCAATTCCATCTCCTAGGCGAGATTCTGGGTGCCAAGCAGATAAGTAACGATGCTTCCATTCGCCACGATGGCATCGGTCGGTTTTCCAAAAAAAAAACGGCGGCTCGCGATCCGGATCGAAGCCCATCTCGCGTGCGTGCTCTGCGAAGTTACGGCCGACACAGTAGATCCGGCGTACTGGGTAAAACGCATCGCTGCCGGCAACCGGGACGACAGGCGTGCTCCACATGGGAAAAACGTATTTCACTGCCTTTTTTATTAGCTGCCAAGCGATTTGGCTCCGTTTATCCCTTGTGGCTCTCAATACTACGCGGGGCAACGTAAGTTGCCTACGACGTAAATGCCACCTCTGGCAAGAGAACGCGTCATTGCTTCGGTATCCGCTCCTTGAGCACCGCCCGCCGAAGCTTTCCGGTTTCGGTGCGCGGCAACTCAGCCACGACATGATGTCCTGCCGGTTTCTGATAAGACGGCAGATCGGAGATCGCCTCGACAACGGCGGCCGCCAAGGACGCTTCCGCGCCGGACTGAGGAACGGTGAACAAATGCAGCCGTACCGTGCCCTCTGCTTCAGAATCGAGCGGCACGATACACAATTCCTTCACCTTGTCGTGCAGCTTTTCCGAAAGCCTGTGTTCGAGCGCCAGCGTGTCCACCCAGCGTCCGTGAACTTTCAGGAGTTGGTCGGTGCGGCCGGCGAATATCCATTCCTCTCCTCTGCCCGCTCCGACGCCACGGAACATGTCACCGGGAGAAAATTCGCTGCCCGCGAATTGCGCGCTGTCATGGGTGACGATACGGGAATAGCCCAGGGCCACGGCCGGATGCGAAAACCACAGGCGGATGCCGCGCTCCGGGTCTGCATCGTCGGTTGCCTGCGCGCGTACATGAGTCAGCGGCGTCGCGCGCAGGCCCGCCATGGCCTGCGTCTGGTAGAGCATGAGCACCAGCGTTTCGGTCGTACCGTATCCGTTGACCATCGGTTTGCCGTAACGGCTCTCCCACGCCTGCGCCAGCGCCGGCGGGCACGCCTCGCCGGCCGAGACCGCCACGCCGATCGAAGGCAGTGCCACATTCGCTTCCAGCAAGCGACGATAAAGCGTCGGCACGCTGAAGAAAATCGTCGGCGAGTGTTTCCCCACCGCTTCCGCGACCCGCGCCGGATTCGGCCATTGCGAATCGAGCACGACCGTCGCACCGAGGCGCAACCCGGCGAACAGCGAGTTCGCGAGCGGATAGGCGAAGAACAGCTTGGAGGTCGAATAAAACCGATCCGCGCCCGTGGCCTGCAAAACGTCACGGGCGAACGCGTGGGCGCACTCGATCGCGCGGTGCGCATGCACCACCCCTTTCGGCTTGCCCGTCGTGCCCGACGAGTAAAGCATGAACGCCGGAGTGTCAAGAGTGCATTCGACCGCCGCAACACTTCGCTGTTCGGTACCAGCGAGTGCGTCCAACCAAGCGGAGCGGCCGACCGCGCCCAAGGCGGCGGACGCAGTGGCGGCTTGGTCTTCCATGAGCAGAGCTTTGGCGCCGCTGTCTTCCAGAAGATCGGAAATCTGACGCGCCTCGGTACGGGGGCTGATCGCGATCGGTACTCCGCCGATCCAGATCAGGCCGAGAAAGGCGGCAACCCAGTCTAGACCGTCGAGCAGTGCGATAACCGCGCGATCCCCGGGCAACATGCCGCGCGCGCGCCACACCAGGGCAGCCTGCATGGCCCGCGCGCGTAATTGGGCGTAGGAGACGAGGGAATTGTCTTCGATCAGAGCGATTGCCTCAGGCCGGCCATCGCACAGCAAAGCGGCGGAGTTCATGCGCGTGTAAGGTACAAGAATAAGGTCGGCAAAACCATGGCGCGCCGCGGATCAACGAGGCTATAAAAAAAAGACAAACGCAGCGGTTCAAAAAACAAAGTATCGATCTGCGCCAAGGTTGATCGAGCGGCGTTCCTAGTTCTTTCGGCGGACATGCTTGAATTGCCGACCGAGCATGAGACTACTTGCCGTCGTCGGCGCTTTTTGTGCTAACGCCGCGCGGCAAAGGTCAAGTGCTCATTCTCGATGATCTGTACTGCGAGCGATCGCATCGCGTCTTCCCTCTCAACGTCCGACAAAATGCGGTTCCCGCTTCTCGAAGAAGCCGGTCACACCCTCTCGATAATCGTCCGTCTCGGCCGCTAGGGCCTGACACTGTGCTTCCAATTCCAATTGCTCGGCGAGATTGTTCGACAGCGAGGCGACGAAAGCACGCTTCTGCAAGCCAAAACTGCGCGTGGGCTGCTGCACCAGTTGGCGTGCCAACGCCTGCGCCGTGTTCATGAGCTCGGCGTCATCCACCACCTGCCAGATGAGCCCCCACTGCACCGCGGTCTCTGCCGCCAGCCGTTCGCCGAGAAAGCTAAGCCCTTTGGCGCGGGCCATGCCGACGAGCCGCGGCAGAATCCAGGTTCCGCCGGCGTCCGGAATCAAACCGACGCGGCAGAAGGACTGGACAAACACCGCCGAACGCGCGGCAATGACAATATCACAGGCGAGCGCGAGATTCGCACCGCTGCCCGCGGCCACGCCGTTCACCGCCGCGATTACCGGCACCGGCAATACCGAGATGCGTTGCACCAACGGGTTATAGTTCTTGCGCAGCGATGCGCCGAGATCCGGCGGCGGTTCGTTCGCCGCGCGCTTGCGCTCCGAAAGATCCTGACCGGCGCAGAAAGCCCGCCCCGCTCCGGTGAGCACCAGGGCGCGCAACGCCTCCGGTCCCTCAACGGCGCGCTCGATGCGATCGAGCGCCTGACGCAATTCCTCGTGCATGCCCGCGGTGAAGCTGTTGAGCTTTTCCGGCCGATTCAACGTAACGACCGCCACACCGGCATCGATCTTCAACTGCACGGTCGAACCAGTCTGCGTATTCATGTTGGCAACGTCAGTCTAATACGTCTCGACGTGAAAACGGCTCTTCGCCAGCAACTCGGGTCGCATCGTGTCCCAATTCATATTGTGGGCGCGGCAGACATCGCGAAAGGCGTCCATCACACCGGCCTCCATTCCTTTCAGACCGCAGATGTAGATGTAGCAGTTGTCGTCCGCCAGCGTCCGCGCCACCTTGTCGGCACGTTCGCGGATCGCATCCTGTACATACTTTTTCGGTTGATTCGGCAAACGCGAAAACGCAAAATTGACGTCAATGAAATCCTTGGAAAGCTTCATCAGCGGCCCGAAATAAGGCAGTTCCTGCGGGTGGCGCGCGCCGAAGAAGAGCATCAGCTCGCCGCCGCCCTCCTCCTTGTGCCGGCGGCGGCGTTCGGTCATGGCGCGCATCGGGGCCGAACCGGTGCCGGTGCAGATCATCATGATTGACGAGCCGGGGTGGTTTGGCATAAGAAAACTCGTGCCATAAGGACCGACGACCTTGACCTTGTCTCCCTTCTTCAGGTCGCAAACATAATTGGACGCCACGCCTTGCACGGTTTTGCCGTCGTGATCGTTGGTAACCCGTTTCACCGTCAGCGAGAGATTGTTGTAATTCACCCGTTCACCGTCGCGCGGGCTTGCAACCGAGTACAACCGCAGGTGATGCGGGCGGCCAGAGGCATCCACGCCGGACGGCACAATGCCGATGGATTGACCCTCGAGCACCGGGAAGACGGTGGCACCGAAGTCCAGCACAATATGGCGAATATCGCTCGTTGCGCCGTCTTCCGTCAGACGGAAATTCCCCGACACGGTGGCGATCGCCGGTGAACGCATCGTAAAGAGATTGACGTGCGGTTGAGCGGCAGACCACGGCGGCGCGGTCGCCCCGCCCTGGCCGGCCGCGGCTTCAGCGGTAAGTCGAACGACGTCCTCCGGGAGTTCGGAGTTGGTCGCCACATCGAGTTCGGTTTGCGCGGGTAAACTATCCCAGGAGAGCTGCTCCGCCAGGGAATAGGGCGTGGACTTCGCCACCTGCCGCCAATTATCGATCGACCCGGTCGGGCAAGGAGAAAT
>JBGPGJ010000113.1:0-6263 GCA_041483795.1 Sulfurifustaceae bacterium | reverse complement strand
GGTTCTGCGCGCCCACGAGCGCCTTCGTTTGCCGCAGACCGGCGAATTCACGAAAGCCGCGAAACAGCGGCTGGGTCGCCGCGAGTTTGGCGAACGGTTGCCGCGTGGCCAAAGACGAGGTGCTGACCGTACCCCCCGGTACCGGCTCCTGCCAAGTATAGGAGGCGACACCATTTAAAGTCGGAAGCAATGCGGAATTCGCCTGGTTGTAACGTTCTTCAGCCTGGCGGATCAATTCGATCTGGGTGCCAATGGTCTCGCTGCGCCTCAATGCCGCCGCAAAGTAGTCGTCCAGCGTCAGCGTCTCGGCGGCATGACTGGGCCGGCCCGCGGCCAGGGCAGATACTATAAGCACGATAGTCCATATGGGTGAATTTCTCAGGTTATTTACCACTAAATGAGTTCCTTTAGGACAGTTGAGACCGGCGGTGCGTATTTTGGTTTTAGTATAGGGCCTAATATTGCCGGGAGGCGGGCGATTAATCCAGCCGACGGCCGGGCCCGCTTCGCCGGCGCTGGTTTGATCGGGTACTCGCACCCCGTGGCGATTGGTCGCGCCGCCTGCGGCGGCACTGTATAAAAAGGCGTGGGCGCTCCGCCGTTTGTGCTGCACGGGGTAAGCCGCGAAGCGGCGAACAGGCAGACAGGACGTTTGCCCTGGATTTTGTCGCGAAGTACGGAAAGCGAAGCGACAAAGTGCGAATGTCGCCGGCGAACGGGTGCAATGGGTTTTGTTGCACCCTGGGCTGCATGCAGGAGAGCGACCGGCCCCGGGTCCCTTTCCTTGGTTTCGCGGTCGCTCTCGCGCATCCCTGCGCTTCGCGACATTCGCGCATCCTGCGCAGCACAAAGAAACCAAGCGGACGGAAAGAAACGCGTCCCCGGAGGCGCTGACCCACACGCTACCCATCCCGCTCTGCGTGTGGGTCCAGCGCGCACATCATGTGCGGGCGTTCGCGGCTCCCGCGGTTGCCGCTCACCCGCTGCGCTTCTCGCCCGTATCGGCGCTCGCCTCAACTCGCCGAGCGCGCACTACTCGTTTCGGGCTCAAACACGACGCGAACGACATCCCCGATGTTTGCTGTGATGTGAAAGGATTCACAAATGTCGCGAGCGCAGGGATGCGCAAGAGCGACCGATGTTCGGGCAGCCCCTACGGGGTATGAGAATTAAATCGATCCGTCGCTTGATTTCGCGACGAGCCACTATCATGCTTGTCAGCTATCAATATCCAATAAAATGTTTTGGAACCTTAATGACGTGTTTAGGCCGTTCATTTAGGATCTCGGATTTAAGGTAGCTGCCATTGTCGCGTTTCACGGAGTATCGATTATGTACGTGCCGTCGCATTTTCAAGAAACACGCATTGAAGTTCTTCACCAACTCATTCGCGAGCATCCACTGGCGGTATTTGTGACGCTTGAATCGCAAGGGCTGAATGCAAACCATATTCCTTTCGAGATCGAACCGACGTTCGCTCCGTTCGGAATTTTGCGAGGTCACGTGGCCCGCAGCAATCCGGTGTGGCGCGACTTCTCGAAAGAGGTCGAGGCGCTCTTGGTCTTTCAAGGTCCGCAAGCTTACGTCAGTCCCTCGTGGTATGCGACCAAGAAGGAAACCGGAAAGGTCGTGCCGACCTACAACTATATAGTTGTTCACGCCTACGGTCCTTTGCGTGTCATTGAAGACCGCGTGTGGCTGCGAGAACTGGTGGAACGGCTCACAAATCGGCACGAAGCTACGAGGCAGGAACCGTGGACGATTACGAATGCGCCGCAGGACAATATCGAAAAGATGCTCGGTGCCATCGTCGGGATCGAAATTCCGATCACCAAGCTCGTTGGAAAATGGAAAGCAAGTCAAAATCGGCCGCCGATGGACCGCGACGGAGTTGTAAGAGGGCTGAGTGAAATCAACGATGCCGATGCTTCAAGGATGGCGCGCTTCGTAAAGGAGTCAGCAAACTCATGATGCACCTTGGGATCGAAGGGCATGGCAATTAACATGACAGTCGAAGGCGACGCGCACAAAAGCAGCGCGCGCGCCCCGTCAGCTCACGTACCGCGTTAGGCTTGTCTCCAATGCGATCAACGCTTCTTACATTGTTCCTGTGCTTCGCGAGCTTTGTTCGTGCACAGACACCGCCGTCTGTTTTTGCAGATCAAGCCGTCACACTTAACACCACAACGGGGGAGATTCATGGCTCGCTGTTGGTTCCCGCTGGGACGAATCCGGTACCGGTCGTCCTTATCATCGCCGGATCTGGGCCGACCGATCGGAATGGCAACATGGTCGGATTGCCTGGGGCTAATGACAGTTTGAAGTTTCTGGCTGTGGCCTTGGCTGAGGCGGGGATTGCGTCGCTGCGCTATGACAAGCGGGGTGTGGCGCAAAGCAGGGCCGCGGGCACAAACGAGTCGGAGCTTCGATTCGAGACTTACGTCGCGGATGCAGCGGCGTGGTTGCGTGAGCTACGGAAGGATCGCCGCTTCTCAACGCTGAGTGTGGTGGGTCACAGCGAAGGGTCTCTGATAGGAATGCTTGCCATTGAGCGTTCGGGTGCGGATGCGTTCGTCTCAATCGCCGGCGTGGCACGCCGAGTCTCAGACGTGCTCCGTGACCAGTTGCGCCCGAAACTGAACAGTGAATTGGCAAAACAGAACGAGCGAATCCTCGCCACTCTAGAGCGAGGGCAATTGGTTGATTCAGTGCCTCCAGCGTTAAGCCCCATGTATCGTCCCAGCGTGCAGCCCTACCTTATTTCTTGGTTACGCTATACACCGGAAACCGAGATCAAAAAACTTTCCATCCCGGTGTTGATCGCACAGGGAACGACGGATATCCAGGTGAGTCTGGCGGAAGCCAGAGCGTTAAAAAAATCCAAACCGGGTGCCGAACTCGTGCTCGTCGAAGGCATGAACCATGTACTGAAGAAAGTTCCGCCGGACCTAGTAAAGCAGGAAGCTTCCTATTTCGATCCGTCCCTTCCGATTGCTCCCGAGTTGGTCGAATCGATCCGCACGTTCATAAAAGCGGTACAGCCAAAGCCTAAACTCAGCATGTCATTTAACTCATTTGCGCCGATTAGTCGGGCGTTGTGACCATATCTTCGAGGACTTTGTTCGCACCGCTGAAGACCATCATGGTCTTGGTCATGTAGAACAGCTCGTTTCCCAGGCCGGCGTATTCAGCTGCCAACGGCGTAGCTAGGAGCCGTGTCGTTTCGAACTTTCAATGGGACGAGGGCCGACGGTCGGAACGGGTTGCCGCGCATCTCATTTTTCTGCATCATGCAGCCATCTCGTTCGAGAAGAAGACGGCGACTGGCTGCTGTCAGCGTGGAGCTGCGCCGACCGATTGGGCGATCCACTTTCCAAGAGAGTCTCTAAACTATGCCTATTACAGAGAATACTAAACGCGGTGCGACGCGCGCGGCCGACTCGAAGCACGGACCGATTCAGGATCTGCGCGAATGGCTCGCACGGGTGGACGCGCTCGGCGAGCTCGTTCGGGTTAAGCAATCGGTGGACCGCGACGAGGAGATGAGCGCGATCACCTATCTCGTCGCCAAGCAGCAGCCGTCGCCGGCGGTGCTATTCGAGCGCGCGAGCGGGTTTGAGAAGAGCCCCATCGGCGCGCAATTACTCTGGAACGTGCTCGGTCCGAGCATCAAGCGCATCGCGCTCACGCTGGAGGAGCCGGCTGAGACGCCGACGGTTGAGCTGATTCGTCGAGTCAAAGAGAAGCTCAAGAAACGCATCCCTCCGCGGGAGGTCGCGCGCGATCAGGCGCCGGTCTATGCGAATACGCTCACGGGAAACAAGATTGATCTCGATGCCCTGCCGATCCCGAGGCATTGGCCGCTCGATGGTGGGCGCTACGCGGGCACCGCCGATGCGGTGATCACGCGCGATCCGGACAGCGGTTACTTGAATGTCGGCACCTATCGCATGATGGTGCAGGGGAAGTCCCAGGTCGGTCTCTATCTTTCGCCCGGCAAGGACGCGCGGCTGCATATCACGCGCGCCTGGCAGCAGGGCAAGGCGATCGAAGTCGCGGCCGCCTGGGGCATCGATCCGCTGTTTATGTTGGTCGGCTCGCAGACCTTCCCGAAAAACGTTTCCGAGTACGAGTTCGCCGGTGGCATCAAGGGCGAGCCGATCCCGGTGGTGCGCGGGCAGGCGACTGATCTATTGGTACCGGCCAACGCCGAACTCGTGATCGAGGGCGTCATCCGGCCGAACTCGGTGAAATCCGAGGGGCCGTTCGGCGAGTTTCCGGGTTATTACGGCCGGCCCGAGGCGGGCTGCCCGCTCGTCGAAATCACCGCCATGCACTACCGCCCCAATCCGATTCTCACCAACGCCTTGATGGCCGATTACCCGTCGTGCGAGCAAAGCGGTTTCTTCTCGATCATCCGCTCGGCGAAGATCTGGGACGACCTCGACAAGCTCGGTATCCCCGGCATCCGCGGGGTCTATTCCCATCCGGCCGCCGCGGGCGGTTTCGGCATGACGGTGATCAGTCTCGAGCAGCGCCATGCGGGTCACGCCGCGCAGGTGCTGGCGCTCGCCGCGCAGGTGCCGGGCGGCGCGTATTACACCAAGTGGATCATTGCCGTGGATGAAGATGTTGACCCGACCGACATGGACCAGGTCATCTGGGCGCTGGCGAGTCGTTGCAATCCGATTGACGACGTGGACATATTAAGAAACACCTGGAGCACCTGGCTCGATCCGACGCAGAACCCGCCCGAGAAACGGCCCTACGGTTCGAAGGCGCTCATCAACGCCTGCAAGGAGCACCGCCATCTGCCGGTGTTTTCCAAGCGCACGACCCTGCGCAAGAACATCTACGACAAAGTGGCCGCGCGCTGGAAGGAACTCGGGCTCCCCGGACAGACCCCGACGGTGCGGGCGTTCGAAACCGACACCAAGGTTACTTACCACGAGGTCGGCGGTTTCGAGCCCGGTTATCAGCCGGGGGAGAAGAAGCCCGGCGACGCGATGGAGTAGCGGGCGATCCCTTACGCCCGGCTTTCATTTGCGTGAGCGCCTTGGCGCGCCACATCGGCCAGGCGCGGTTGTACTCCTGGACCGGCACCGAGGCATTCACCTCGGCCTCGTCCATGAAGACGATCTCGCCCCCGGGTCCTGCGATCGTCATCGCCTGCAGCTGCATGCGCGCGCTCAATTCGAGGTAGATGCTGCGCCCGACGGCGCGCGGCAGGGTCTCACCGACCACGACCGTACCGTGCCCGCGCATGAGCGCTGCCGGGGACTTACCGAGCGTTTTCGCGAGCGCTTCTCCCAGGCGAGGGGTTTTCACCAGAAGATCGGTGCCCTGCTGCACGTCCCGAATTTCGAAATTCGGGACACCCTCGCCGATAAACGCCGCCATGTGAAACACCGGTCGCATGGGCACATTCGTGACGCTGAAGGGGACGACCGAGGGCGAATGGTTGTGCACGATCGCCATCACGTCCGGGCGCGCCTTGTAAATTTCGCCGTGGATAAAACGCTCGCGTACCGATTCGCGTCCGCGCGCCGCGATCGGGTTGCTGTCGAGGTCATAGGCGAGAATGTCCCGCACCGTCACAAGTTCCGGCGCGAGGTGCCGCGCGAGGAAGTAGCGATTGGGCTCGCTCGATGAGCGAACGCTCACGTGACCGTAGGCGTCTATGACTCCGTGCTCGGCAAGAATCCGGTACGCCGCCGCGAGGTCTTCGATCAGGTTCACGGCATTCGTTCCTGAATCAGTCGGCTTGGATGCCCGCGGCGGCGACCACGCGCGACCAGCGCGCCAACTCCGCCTTGACCAGATCGGCGAAACGCTCGGGCGTTCCGCCCGCGGGGACCATGCCCTGCTTTTCCAGCAGTTCGCGCACGCCGGAGTCGCGCAAGAGCGCATTCAGTTCGGCGTTGAGCTTGGTGACGACGCTGGCCGGTGTCCCCGCGGGCGCGAAGATTCCGTACCAGGTTTCGACCTCGAGATGCTGGATGCCCAGTTCCTTCAGCGTCGGCACATCCGGGAAAACCGGCGAACGCTCGGCGCTCATCACGGCGAGCATGCGCAGCTTCCCCGTCTGCACAAAGGGGGCGGCCGTTTGCAGCGGCACGATCATCGCGTGTACGTGCCCGGCGATCACGTCGGTCAGTGCGCCGCTCGTGCCCTTGTAGGGTACGTGCACAAGATTGGTTCCGGTTTCCAGTTTTAGGAGTTCCATCGCCAAGTGCTGCGGCCCGCCATTGCCCGGCGATGCG
>JBGPGJ010000112.1:0-6319 GCA_041483795.1 Sulfurifustaceae bacterium | reverse complement strand
TTCGACCTACGTCGTTATCATTGATTTCACCGAATACTGGCGCCATCGGCTGCAGCATCGCTTTAACTGGTGGTGGGCACTGCACGCGGTGCATCATAGCCAGCGCACCATGAGTTTTTGGACCGACGATCGCAACCACGTGCTCGATGGGTTGATTCAATCGTTGTGGTTGGCATTGGTGGCACAACTGATCGGCGTCCCCGGCAGCCAATTCGTGTTGATCGTCATGCTGTTCCGATTGGTCGAAAGCCTGTCGCACGTGAACGCACGACTTCCGTTCGGCCGGTTGGGCGAACGGCTGCTCGTGAGCCCGCGCTATCACCGCATTCATCACGCCATCGGTGTCGGCCACGAAGGTAAGGCGCGCGGCTGCAATTTCGCTATCCTGTTTCCGGTTTGGGATTGGATTTTCGGAACCGCGAATTTCCGGCACACCTATCTGCCCACGGGAATTCGCGATCAATTACAAGGCGCCGACTACGGCCAAGGTTTCGTGGATCAGCAGCTCAAAGCGCTGACACGGCTGCGGCACGCGCTGGCGCCGAAGGCGTCCCGATCGGCAGAAGAAGTTTAAGCGCCTGCTCAAGAAGTGCACGGCGATCGCTTGCCGTCGCCCAGACAGCATACACCTGACGGTCTACCACCGGCGCGTCGTGCACCCGGTGCAGCCGTCCGGCGGCGAGATGCTCGACCACCATCGGTTCCGCAAGATAGGCCGCGCCACCGGTTTCGAGCAGCAACGCCAGCGCCATGCGCGCTAATCTCACACGCACGCGCGGCGGCGGCATGTTCGGAAAATTGCGGGCGTGCGTAATGGCGAAGGATGTGCCCCAATCCACCATCACGTAACCCTCCCCGATTGCGCTGCGCGCCGAAAGATCCGGGCGAGAAGCGACCATCATGAGACCGGTCGTCGTCACTTCGCGTGCTTGCAACTCAGCCATCTGCGGCGGCTCAAACATAAAACCGACGTCGAGCACGCCATCGCGCAACTTGTGGATCAGGGTGTCTTGCCCGTGAGTTTCCATTTGCAGCGCCACTCCCGGCAGGCGGCGGTAAAGCGTATGCACCCACTCCTGCAAAAAGATGTCCCACAGGCTTGCGATCCCGCCGATGGCAAGCGAATGCGTGTTGGCCTCGCCCAGGCCCGCCTCCTGACGCGCCCGGTTCCAGGTGTTGACGATGGACTCGGCGTACTTCACCAGACGGCTACCCGCGGGGGTGAGCTGGATATCGTTGCGCGTGCGCGTGAACAACGGCGCCCCGACCGCCTCTTCGAGCAGGCGGATGCGGGCGCTGACGGCCGATTGGGTAAGAAACAGATTGTCGGCCGCCTGACCGAAGTGGCGGGTCCGGTTGACTTCGAGGAAGGTCTTGAGCAAATCAATGTCCATACGCGACAAGCAAAATTGTTATTGGAGACCATCATTTCATTTTGTATTATCGCTGACAAGCCGCACCCTACCGACGCGCCATACCCGCACCAGGAAGCGTGGCCATACAGCCGTGCATGCGAGCGCTGCACGCGCGCCGCGGCTATGGGAATGCACGATCGATTGAGAGTTTTTGCGCGGACGGTACGACAGCGGTACCGTTTCAAAAATGTCTCATTGCGACGCGGACTGCGGCGGCGTGATTCTCTCCGGTATAGCGGCTCCGGCTCGCCGCAACGCCCACCACAGGCGCAACCCAAGCAGCACGGCGAGGATGGCGCCGTAAATCAACGGCTCGCGGATATCGGACTTTACCAACCACCAATAGTGCACCACGCCACCGATCCCGACCGCATACACCAGGCGATGTAGGCGCTGCCAATTGCGCGCGCCGAGGCGGCGGATCATCGTGTTGGTCGAGGTCGCGGCGAGCGGGATCAGCATCAGCAAGCAGGCGAACCCCAAAGTGATGAAGGGCCGTTTGACGACGTCTTTTACGATCGCGTTGAGATCGAAGTACTGGTCGAGCCAAACCCAAGACAAGAAGTGTAAACAAACGTAAAAAAACGCAAATAACCCGATCATACGTCGAAAGCGCAACAGTACGTTCCAACCCGTGAGCCGCCGCAACGGCGTTACCGCGAGCGCGAGCAGAACAAATCGCAACGTCCAGTCGCCGGTAAAGCGATTGAGCGTTTCAATCGGATTCGTGCCGAGGTCGTTTTGTACGGCACGATACACAAGTAGCGCGAGTGGAATCAGCGCCGCAAGGAACACGGCTGGCTTGGCGATCCAGCGGATCTTCTGGTTGCGATCGAACATCAATAATATTTCTTCAGGTCCATACCCGCATAGAGATGCGCGACCTGCTCGGCATAGCCATTGAAAGGCAACGTAGGCCGTTTGCGCGAGAACAGTCCATCCTCACCGATGCGCCGCTCCTGTGCCTGACTCCAGCGCGGATGATCCACCGCCGGGTTCACGTTCGAATAGAACCCGTACTCGCGCGGGCCGGTCTTGTTCCAGGTATTAAGCGGTTGCTTTTCGACAAAACGAATCCTAACGATGGATTTGATGCTCTTGAATCCGTATTTCCACGGCACGACCACGCGCAGCGGCGCACCATTCTGGTTCGGCAATACTTCGCCATAAAGACCGACGGCGAGGATCGCCAACGGATGCATGGCCTCGTCCATACGCAAGCCCTCGACATATGGCCAGTCGAGCCCAGCGCCGAACAGCCCCGGCTGCTGACCAGGCATTTGCTTCGGGTCGTAAAGCGTTTGGAATTCGATGTACTTTGCGCGTGAGGTCGGCTCGAAACGCTTGATCAGATCGCCGAGCGGGAAACCGACCCACGGAATCACCATGGACCAGGCCTCGACGCAGCGCAGGCGATAGATACGTTCCTCAAGCGCGTACGGGCGAATCAGGTCGTCCACTTGGAAGGTGCCGGTTTTCTTCGCCTCCCCTTCGATCGTCACGGTCCATGGACGCGGCTTGAGGGTATGGGCGTTCCTCGCCGGGTCTCCCTTGTCGGTGCCGAACTCGTAGAAGTTGTTGTAGTTCGTGACGTCGGCGTACGTGGTTAGTTTTTCGTCCGTCGAATAGGAACTTTTCTTGAGCGGTCCGAGCTTTTGGGCCGCATGCGCCGGATTCGTCGTCAATAAACCGGGCGCCATGATCAGACCGGCGGCCAGCGCGTCGCGCAGGAAACGCCGGCGACCCCGATACACTTTTTCGTCGGTGATTTCGGAGGGACGTATATCGGATGGGTGCTTGATGAGCATGGCAATTGGCCTTTTTCGTTTCGACCGCGTAGGTACGGTGTTAGTTTAGTCGTACCCCTCCCGCTCGCCTTACAATCGTCGCCGCTACGGCGGGATATTTCGAACCCACGGTGAAATATCGGGCCGATTCGCGCGACTAATGACGAAACGACCCCTGAGAAACGGTGAAGATAACATGCGCGAGACAAGCCTCGGGTTCCATGCCTTGTTGCTGGCCGGTGCGTTGGTGACGCACGCGATACCCGCCACGGCCGCCTGCGAGGCGAAAAGCGGCAGCGTGACCGTTGCGTTGCTGGAACTCTACACCTCCGAAGGCTGCGACAGTTATCCGCCCGCCGACCGCTGGATCGCCGAGTTGCCTAAACGTGGATTCGGTCTTGACCGCGTGGTGCCGCTGTCGCTGCACGTGGATTATTGGAATTATCTCGGCTGGGCGGACCCGTTTTCGCACAGCCAGTTCACGCAGCGCCAGCGCGAGTTCGCGCGCCGCACCAACGCCCGCACCGTCTACACGCCCGAATTCGTCATGAACGGCCGCGAATACCGTCGCTGGACGCTTGGCAACTTCGATACCGACCTCAACCGGATTAACCGCGCGCCGGCGCGCGCCGACGTCGCGTTGCGACTGGAGCGCTCCAAACAGACGCTTCGGATCTCCGGCGCGGCGTCGGTGCGGGAAAAATCCACGTCCGCGGGAGTGTATCTGGCGCTCTACGAGAACAATCTGCAAAACGACGTGCGCGCCGGCGAAAACAGCGGACACAAATTACGCCACGACTTCGTCGTGCGCCAGCTCATCGGCCCGATTGCGTTCGACGCCGCGGGCAAGGTACGTGTCAACGAAACGATCGCGCTCGATGCGGATTGGAAAATCCTCGATCTCGGCGTCGCGGCGTTCGTGCAGGATCTGAACGGCACCGAAGTTTGGCAGGCGCTCGCCGTGCATGTATGTCAGTGATGTCGTCTGCGAACAACCGTTAACGAGACTGCACGACTCGCTTGCGCAGGCGCGATAGCACGAGCGCGACGGGACCGAGCACAGAACACACCCCCAGACTGGCGAACGCGAGCCCCCACGCGACCACGCTGGTATTGCCGCCGCTGAGATCGAGAACGGCACCGAAAACGAGCGGCGCCACAAAACCGGCGCCGAAGCCGAGAAACGAATACGCCGCCATGGCCGTGCCGCGCGCATGTGCGCTCGCCTCGGCGACGAGACCATTCGTGAGCGCCGCCGAATCGCCCATGATGAGCATGAAGTACGCCGCCAGTGTCGGCACGACGATGTACCAGGGTAGCGGCGCGAGGAAACCCACGGCACAGGCAACCAGCGCCGACAACCCCATGGTGACGAGGATGACACTGCGCCGACGGTATCGGCCGGCGATTTCATTACCGAGGATGCTCGCGGGAATACCGAACATATTCACCACCGCAGCAACTCCCGCCGCGGTCCACGGCATCGCCTCGACGGGCGGTTTTAGCGCGGCGCTGAAGGCGAGGAACGCCACGAACCACGAGCGGAAACCGAACAGCTCGAAGCAGTGCGCGGCGTAACCAAATATGTAGCCAGTAACAGCGCGATTGCGAAATACGTGGCGGAAATCGAGCAAGCGCGTGGGCGGCGGCGGGTGCGGCGCCGACGCCATCGCCGGCAAACCCCACCATACCAGCGCACCGGCGGCGAGCGGCCCGACAGCGGATATCGCGAACGCGGCGCGCCAATCGAGCAACGGCTCGACCACGGCGGCCAACAGTAACGACAGGCTGGCGCCGATGCCGAAGGTCGAGGTATAGAACGCCACGGAACGGTTGCGACGCGGCCCCTCGATACGGTCCGAGAGCAGTTTCAGGCCCGGCATGTACGTGCCCGCGAGACCGGCGCCGACCAGCGCCTGAAACGCGAATGCCGACCACGGGCCCTGGGCCGCCAGCGCAAACCCGAAACTGCCGACGGCGGCAAGCAGGCAAGCGAAGAGATAGACGCGTTTTGCATCCACGCGATCCGTGAGACTGGCCAACACCGGCACCGCAGCCATGTATCCGCCGAAGAATGTACCGCTGATGAGCCCGGCCTCGGAATTCGTGAGTCGCCACTCGCCGAGCAACACCGGAATCATGGCGGGATATGTGGCGAAGCCAGTCATGCTCAGCGTCTCGGCCGCGCACAACAGCGCCACCACGCGGCCGGGCGACGGCCCAACGAACGATCGGTCGGTCAAAGTAGCTCTCAATACGTGGATGGCGCGGTAAATCGGTTCCGGCGAATTACTCTGACTTTGCTCCTTTATTTCTTCTCACGACGCGCGGGATCGTTTTTTGGTAACACGTCGGCGGCCCAATCGCTTCGCTTCCATCCCGGAATCGGCGTCTCGCACGAAGATCGGGGAACGAAGATGGATCTTTCCAGGCGCTGGTGCTTGTGAATGTAACGCGGACAGTTGGGAAACACCTTTCCCACGCGCACCCGCACCACGAACTGCGCTTGCGCATACGCCCGCAGCAACGGGTCGTCGCGCTCGACGCTGGCAACACCGCTGAGACGCAAGCGCTGCGGTTGCTCGAAATCAATAAATAGTAATCCGATCCGGGGATTGACGAGCGCATTACCGGTGGAAAGATACATCCCGTTACCGTCATAGTTCGGAAACGCGACGTGGAACTCGTCCACGATCCGGACCAAGCCCGGGTCGCCGCCTTTGTAAGAGCAGCTCGGCTGGCCGTTTTCGTCCGCGGTCGCGAGGAAAAACATATCCAGGCGCTCGATAAACGCCTTGTCCTCGGCGGTGATTCGATCGCGGACGAGTTTCTCCTCGATGCGATCCGCAAGACGACGCGTATCGAACCGATCCTGCAGCTCCCGGCTGCCCCCGTGATACATGCTATCCATGTTGCCTCCTCATCTTCGCTGACTTGCTCGCCGATCACGTCTCGCACTTGCCGGCTCGCACCATCACCGCCCTTCGCGATCGTTTCCACAATCGTTGGCCGCGGCTCATTGCACTCGCTTACGATGCTACCGCAGAAACGAAAAAACCCGTAGCGTCGCAAGACGCTACGGGTTTCGTGCCGGAGTACCGGAATAAAGGTCTTTAC
>JBGPGJ010000111.1:0-6351 GCA_041483795.1 Sulfurifustaceae bacterium | reverse complement strand
GTGGCATACCCGGTGACAGTGGAGGCGACAATGTCCTGCGGTACCTCTTGCTGCTCGATCAAAATCATCGCTGTCGAGCGATACACAGGCGGGATCGCGACCGCAAGGATCGCCGCCAACGCGAACACCCCAGCCGCGACGTAATACACCTGCTTCTTGCGCCGACGCAAGATCGCGATGTAGTCGCTCAAATGTTGCGTGTTCAGATCGTCCATCGTACTCGTATCACCCATAATGAAAGCTACTTAGAATTATCAGACTCGCGGTTTACCTAGATGCCCCGAAACGGCGCCAAGCATATGCCACACCAATGAAGATGGCTTTACTCTCCGCCGTATCCGGCTCGGCATCAAATTTTTGCCTGCGAAATACGTAGGCGGCGGAAACATACCAATCCGGTGCAAGCTGCCACCGGAACTCCGGAACGAGTTCGATGTAACGCCGGTCAACAGCTGGGTCCGCCCCTTCGAGCACCTTGTTGCGAAAGATCTGCGCGCGCGCAACCAGCTCGGCCTGCGGAGACAGCTTGCGCCCGTAATACAAGCGTAACTGGGCGCTCTCTACCGAACGGCCGGCGCCGCTTGGCTGGACGTCGCGACTGACAACGGCGTCGAGTGTCGTCAGCTCGGAGCGCTGGCTCGCGCCGACTTCGGCTGCGAAACCGCTGCTCGTCTCTTCCCCCGCCACGCTCTTCTCGGTCGTCCGGGCCGGGCCGAAAAAGACGCGCCCATTCGCGGTTTCGGTGAACGCACGCGTCCAACCGACGAGCAGGCGGGAGGTGTCCGCTTCGTTTTCTCCCCCGTCGGGTCGAAAGCGGGAGTTTGAAACCCGGACATTCAAATCGTCCTGCACCCCGATTTTATAGCGATACTCCGCAGAAAAATCGTCTTGTTTGTAGTTCACGAGATCAGTGCCGACCGCGTTCGTGAACTTCACATTGTCCGCCCGGTACGCCAACCCGATGGAGCTCAGCTCCGATAAGGCATAGCTCCAGGACGGACTGGCCATCAGCCCATTGCGGCGCACCTTCGTCTGCGCCAGCCCGACGTCGGTGTTGTGCAGATCCCCGGTTCCCGAATCCAGCCCGACATGTTGGTACAGAATCTCGCGGCGCAACTCGGCGTCAAGTCCGAGGCGCGCGCGTTCAGTGGCCTGATTGAAGGATGACACGGTCAGACGTTGCTCATCGGTATCCTCGACATCGGCGCCGGAATACTTCGTCGCGTTCGCGGCGAGGTCCAGTTTGAGCCCGGAGGTCTCGGTTGCGCCTTCGATCTGGATCCGCGGCGCAATCTGGGTACTGCTCACGCTCTTGTCGACGCCGGGACTCAATGTCGGGTTATTGTCACGCCCGACAGCCACCGAAACGGACGGTTGCACCGTCCACTCAGCCGCCGGCGCGGGTACGGCAAACGTCATTATCACCGACACGCCGATTACCATTACGGTAATCCCGGCTAATCGGCGCGTATCGACCTGCCTCGCCTCGCGGCAAGCACCTATCACCCAGCTTTTTCGCCGCCCGGCCATTTTTTTGCTGTTCTTCTTCGTGTCTTTCATCTCCGACTCCCAAACTCGCATCGGCTCGTTTCCTCCACCCATGCCATTAAGGGACGATTATTACGTCCCCGCTTTTCAATTTGATGTTCTGGTCTAGGGCCCGACCCTTTTTTACATCGCTGTAGTCGAATCGAAACACCGTCTCGGGACCATTGGCGTTCTCCTTTCGAATAATGCGGATTCCGGACTCATCAGCAAACGGCGTCAGGCCCCCAGCCAACGACAGGGCCTGAACCACGTCCACATACTGACCGACTACGTACTCTCCCTGCTTGTTCACTTTGCCGATCACGAAAATCTTATAGCCGGCGATCTTCTTCACCGACACATTGACGACCGGGTCCGGGATGTATTTTCTGAGTCGCTCGCGAATCTCATCCTCGACCTGCTTTGCGGTCTTGCGATGCACCTGGATATCGCCGACCAACGGGAAACTCACCCATCCATCCGGGCGGACGAGGACTTCTTTTTGCAAGTCTTTCTCTTTCCACACCGAGATTTCGAGTAAATCCTCCGGCCCGATTTCGTAATCGCCGCCCGGCGCAGGGCCCGCGCCAATCGGGTTTTGCGCCCCCGCGGTCACCGACGTCGCCGCCAAGAACGCCATCAGGCCACGAGTAACGAGTTTCGCCGTCAGCGTGGCTCGTACGCACATTGTTCGACGGCAATATTCACTGATCGAAGATTCACTCTTGACGAACATAGCAGCACCGCTTGCCTCTAAATGTAATCAGTCAAAAATCCAAAAATCTGCTCTGGCCTCATATCGGCCGTCGACCTGAACCGCGTGACCCCTGTTGGAGACTTTATCCAAACAAGCAACGGTCAGAGTTTCGCCCGCAAAACAGCTTCGGACTTTTCGTATCCGCAATTAGACGGCTGTGCGTTCCCTTGGCCGCCCCCACGATCCTGTAAGCATCGACAGACCGTATCATGACGGGATTTTACCGCGATGCGGCATACGAGCCGCGTACTCGATCCAGCGCAGGCTCCGCACGGCTATTCCGTGCGAGGGTCGCTCCTGGCCACTCGCACCGATTCTCTCTGGCGAAAACAATAGCGCCGCAACCGCATGGCTTGGCGCTTTGGCTGCCCCGGAATACGTAAAGTTCAAAGTATCCAATACGTTGCTCTGTGTGTCCATGGCCAAACGATGAAAACAGCTTCATTCGTGAAATACTGCCGCATTCTGTCACATTTCTCGCGAGTAGGCGGCAAAATGTGACGTTTTATGACAGCTTTTTCGGCAGTTCGACCCACTTGATCCGTGCATTGTGCCAGCGTTTAGATTTCGTCGCCTTACAGATTTCGTGGCGCGTCCTCTTTGAATAGAATTCCTGACGCAGGCGAAGCAGAGGGACGGGGCAGCCTATTCCACACCTGCGCCCCTCGACCTCGAGAAACGCAGAGTTGGTCGAGTGGGTGTCGTTCTCGAACATGCCCTGGTTCCGCAATTCCCGGATCGAAATCAGACCGTACTACTTAAACTACTTAAGTTTAGGGAAACTCTAAAAAGTTGTCATTCCCCACGAGCGAGCCGTGTGGCGAGCGCGACCCGGATGAAGCGGGGTAGTTCGGCAATGTGCGGCGGACATCGCCGCTGCCGAACGGGCGTACGTGACTTGCTCATGCGCCCTGGGCAGCAACAGAAGAGCGCCAAATCAGACACTTCCTGTTGTTGCCCAGGCTATCGCCGGAATGACGTGCTGTTAATAGTCATCGACTTAATCCGAGATTCCTTGTATTAGTAGATGGCTATGACGCGCCTAAAAAAGAGCGCCTATGCTATTAATTTAAAATGCTTTTCAATCCCTTAATTACCGGCTAAATTGCGTTGCCAGAATTCCGGGCGCAAGAACTGCCGGCATGAAGCGCCTGTAGGGCGTCATTGCCTGTTCAGAACCTTGTTCGATCTGGCGACCCCTGTCGTTCGGATCGGATAGAAGCGACGCACGACCGGTACGGGCATACAGACCGCTGCAGCGCGCCTCGCGGATGAACGCATGACGGCAACGTCAGAAGGGAACAAGAACATCGCTTCAATCGCCAACGGCTGATCACACGCAGTGCCAAACCAGAAATTCGCCATTTCCGACAGCCAACGTTTATCCGCCTTGTCCCAGGTGGTAGACGCCCTGCTCATCGCCGGTTCGCTGTGGCTCGCGGCAAAGTTGAACGGCTATCCGTGGATTGAGCATTACACCATGGTGGTTCTCTGGGGCATCGGTGTGTTTCTTCTGTCCGCGCACTTCTTCGACGTTTACCGATCCTGGCGAGGGTCCTCCATGCGCCGGGGGTTCACCCAGCTGTTCTGGGCATGGGTCTGTGTCGTCGTGACGCTGCTCTTCATCGCCTTCAGCACCAAAACATTCGAGGCGTATTCGCGCAGTGTGTTCTTCACATGGTTCACCATCACCCCCCTCGTGCTGATGGTCTGGCGCGGTTGGTTGCAGATCATCCTCGGCGCGATACGCCGCCGAGGCTCCAATACGCAGAAAGTTGCCATCGTCGGCGCGCGCGAACTGGGCGCCTACCTCGCCCGCACGATCATTGACGCTCCCTGGATGGGGCTGCAACCGGTCGGATTCTATGACGATCGGAAACCGAGCGGGGATCGGCCCATCGTTCGCGAACCGATCGAAGTCATCGGAAATCTAGACGCGCTGGTAAAGCACGCCCGCCACGGCAACATCGACATCGTCTACATCACGCTTCCGATGCGAGCGGAATCCAGAATTCATGAACTGATCGCAAAACTTTCCGACACTACCGCTTCCGTGTACATGGTGCCCGACTTCTTCATCTTCGACATGCTGCACGCGAGTTGGGGCAACATCGGCGATTTACCCGTGGTCAGCATTTCCGAAACTCCGTTTTACGGCGTTGACGGTTTCGTAAAGCGTCTCGAGGACATAGTGATAAGCAGCGTGCTTCTACTGATCCTTTCCGCCCCCATGCTCGCGATCGCCGTCGGGGTGAAGCTTTCGTCGCCGGGACCGGCGATCTTTCGCCAGCATCGCTATGGATTGCGCGGCAACAAGATCTACGTATGGAAGTTTCGGACGATGTCGGTAAGCGAAAACGACGGGCCGGTTGTCCAGGCACGCAGGGACGATCCGCGCGTGACCCGTTTCGGATCCTTCCTGCGCCGCACCTCGCTTGACGAATTGCCGCAACTCATCAATGTTTTGCTCGGAACCATGTCGTTGGTGGGCCCGCGACCGCACGCGGTGACGCACAACGAGCAGTACCGTCGGCTCATCGACCGCTATATGCTGCGCCACAAAGTCAAGCCGGGTATTACAGGCTGGGCACAGGTGAACGGGTGGCGCGGCGAAACCGACTTGCTCGAGAAAATGCAGAAGCGCGTCGAGTTCGATCTCGCTTACATACACAACTGGTCGCTCTGGCTCGACCTGAAGATTCTGTTCCTAACCGCGTTACGCGTGATGTCCGACAAGAACGCGTACTAGCGACACGGATCCCGCGCGAAACAGCCCCAAGACGAATCGCTCCGCACGTCCCTGTGGTTCCACCCCTTTTGCGGTCAACAGGCGCGCAGCGCCACGGTTCGAAATTGCTCCGGCAATTTTGACTTGGGTCCATCGATGGCCCCTCGCCCTACGGGCGCACCTTGGGTTCTCACCCCGTTCCGGAGAAGACCATCCAAATAAATAAAGGGCCTGAGCGATCGCCCAGGCCCCTTCTGTGTTTGGCGTCCCCAAGGGAATTCGAACGCCTGTCACCGCCGTGAAAGGGCGATGTCCCAGGCCAGCTAGACGATGGGGACTTTGAAAACGGCAACTGGTGAATGGTGACTAGCGATCGCCGATGCCACCGACCGTGTCGGATCTACCACGAGTAACCAGTTACCCTATCACCACCAGCGACGACAGTTGGTGGAGCCAGCCGGGATCGAACCGGCGACCTCTTGCATGCCATGCAAGCGCTCTCCCAGCTGAGCTATGGCCCCTTTCAATCCTTCATCCAGCCGCCCTGCCGACGGCGCGCAGCCGCGAGCTGAAAGGCGAAGGCCGGGTACTCTATGTTCTGGAAAACACAAGGTCAAGACGCAAGTTACGCCAGCAACGCACCACTGTCGACTTCGAACACTGCCCGACTACCGGTGGATGCAGCGAGACGACGCGTCAGAAGGTCAGCCAGCCGATCGCATTGAGCGCTTGACTGCGGTGCCCGACGCTCCATCATGTATCCGGCCGCCAAGGGCCGGTCGGGCTAATCTTACGTCACCGATCACAACGACGTACCTGTTGAGCCACAATGTACGCGCACCGACGGTTGCCTATCTGCATGATCCTCCCGGCGTTGGCGGCGGGGCTGGTCATTGCGGGATGCACGCGCGAACCACTGGAACCGGCGCCGTCACACCCGGCGCAGGTTGCTCCACTGTCACCGCAGGGGCCCATTGCCGAGTTCGATCTCGCCGGTACGCCGCGCGCACGGCGCTGCCCCACCATGGGCGCGCTCGAAGCGGTGCCGCCCCCAACCGCGAAGCAGACTACTAGCGGGAACCGCTGCGCAGATATTCCAACCCGGCGTCCAGCCCCCTAAGGCTACGGTCGCATCCCACCAGATGCAGCGTGACGCCGATCGGCGGCGACACCGCGCGCCCAGTCAGGGCAACAGGCAACGGCTGCGCGAGCTTGCCGAGCTCAAAACCGTGTGCCTGCGCGGTTTCTACGACGGCGTCATGAATCGCCGCCGGGTTCCAATCCGGCAGACGCTCGAGACGTCCGCGCAAGGCCTGGAACGCTAGCGCCACGTCTTGGG
>JBGPGJ010000110.1:0-6353 GCA_041483795.1 Sulfurifustaceae bacterium | reverse complement strand
CCCCTTTCCGCACTATCTACCCGCCGGCCCGGGCGGACAAAAAGAAAACTCTTTTAGCACAGGTTGCCCGTGCCAGCCAAGCTCTGAACGAGGGGGCAAAAAATAAAGGTGACAGTTTTATTTTACTTCGGTTCTATCTAGCTTGGTTGAAGCTCGGGGAATTGTTATCTCGGAGCTGAAAATAAATCTGTCCCAGTTTTGGTTTTGCTCCGTTTTCCCAACGTTCACAGTATTCGGCGCCGTGCCGACGCCACTCAATTCTTTGAGTAATCCAACGGATAATCGTCGGCATCGTTCGGTGTGCCATCGCAGTCCGAGTCGACGAGGGGGTCGCAGGGGATCTTCGTCCGCTGCGCCTCCTTCCACGCCTTGCAGCAGACCGCGCGTGACGGTGCACGCGAGAAGTGGAGGCTCTCGGGACACTTCTCACCGCTCCTTGGGTTGATCACCTGCTGTCTGAAGAACGAATCGCCACACACCGCGTAGCTCAGCCCGCACGTTATCTTTTGGTCGGGCAATTTACCGATGATCTTGCCCTTCGCGTCGTACGCCTGCGGTGTACCCCAGCTCGATGACTGGGTTGTTGCCATCGCGCAGTCGCTACCACCCCTGAACCAGGGTGGCTCACTCGTGGCGCGAAGCGTTACCGCTCCGGTCGGAGCAACCGCGCCCGGATTGGCGCTGCCGCCAGCTCCGGCCTGTTCTTGACCGCTCACCCTGCCAGTGTTTCCCGGTGCCTGACCCGCGTCTTCCCGACTGCACGCGGCGAACGACAGGACTGCGACTGCAACGACGCACCAAACTCGACATGTCGCTTTGACGATCATTTTATTTCTCATTGTCGTGACTCCACTCCTGCTTTCTGAAAAGGCCTAACGCGAATTTAAGTGACGCGGGTCCCGCTTTCAACGCTAACCAAGCATTGGTACTTCCTGATGTGATCACTGCCACCATTTCAAGTCGCTCTTTGGATACAGATTGAGTGGCACACCCACTAACAAGAAATGTCATCAGCAGCGGCGCAACGAACTTGGAAAAGCAGGCGTAACCCGAAGTTTTCATGTTTAACTAACCTCCGTATCAACAGCTAACGAATGATATGGACTCCCCCTGCCCCGGCGGCATCGGATGTGCCAGATTGAAGACGGTGCATCTCAATCAACGGAACAGGAGAAGTCGTCATGAACGTTACTACGATCGGGATCGATTTGGCAAAGAACACTTTCAGTGTGCACGGGGTCGATGCGCGTGGCAAGGTTGTGTTTCGCAAAAACATAAGTCGCGCCAAGTTGGCGCCCTTCATGGCCCAGCAACCACCGAGCCTGATCGGCATGGAAGCCTGCTCCGGGGCGCATCATTGGGGCCGAAGTCTCACCGCCCTCGGTCATCGCGTCGGGATCATGACGCCTCGATTTGTCGCCCCCTATCGCAAGGGCGGGAAGAACGATGGCAACGATGCTGAGGCGATCTGTGAAGCGGTCGCCCGCCCCGGCATGCGCTTCGTCGCGCTGAAGAGTGCCGAACAACAGGCGCTGTTGTGTCTGCATCGCATCCGCCAGGGTCTCATTAAGGAGCGTACCGCCACCCTTAATCAGCTGCGCGGGCTGCTCGCCGAATTCGGGCTCATCATGCCCAAGGGCCGCTACCCGGCCCAGCACCACCTGCCCAGAATATTGGAAGACGCCGAGAACGGTTTGCCAATGCTCGCGAGGCGTTTGTTGCACGATGTCTCGCTTCGGCTTCACAGCATGAATACGCAGCTCCTCGCCTATGATCGTGAACTTGAGCAGCTCGCCAAGGAAAGTGATATGGCCGCGCGGCTGATGAGCGTGCCCGGTGTGGGCGCGGTCACCGCCACGGCCCTGATCGCGAGCGTCGGTGACCCGCGGCACTTTCGCAACGGTCGGCAGTTCGCCGCCTGGCTCGGCTTAGTCCCTCGACAATACACGACGGGCGGCAAGGTGCGCCTGGGGCGCATCACCAAGCGGGGCGATGTGTATCTGCGAACGCTCTTGATCCACGGCACCCGCGCCGTCCTCGCAAGAGTTGCCGAGAAGCCCGATCGCTTAAGCGCGTGGGCGCGTACGCTGATCGAACGCCGTGGCTACAAACGCGCCGCCGTCGCACTGGCGGCCAAGAACGCACGCATCTTGTGGGCGATGATGAGTCGCGGCACCACGTATCAAGTGAAAACAGCGTAAGGAGCAAGAACACCCACCGAGTCACTGCCACGGCAATTGATGACCGACGGGCCAAGACCCCGATGAATGAGCCTGTTATATTCAATGGTCCTTCAAGACCGTCTAACGAATCAGGCATTCATCCAGCGCAACATCATCCTGGCCAGAGCGACACGCTCACCAACAGGCCGAATGTAGAGCTGCAGTCTTACGTTCCGAGGTCAGAGATCGCGGTGGCTTGACGACAGGGGGAGTCCATGTAGATGAATACAGGACTCAATGACGGATATTAATGTTATGGGACCAAGTGGATTTGGGGAATCTGTTGGAAGTCATAACTCTGTCCGCTGCGGTTAGGTCAATATAACCGCACTTTCACGGTTAAACACCCGCCGGACCGTGGATAGGTCCTATAACATTGATGTCCGTGGGATCTAGATGTGTTTGCCTTTTCCGCTTCCCGTATGGCGCGCCTTCGCACCGCAAAACTTTTGGGTGAGCGCCCTGAAAGGGGCTCGGCAGGATGTCTGCACTTGGCTCGCGCAACAAGGACGTTGCACCGAACCACCGCGGGTCCTAAAGCCGCGGAGTGACTTGGTTTTTTGATCCCTCGTTGAGTGAGCCGCGCACCGGTCGCTCCTGTGCGTCCATGCACCCGCGACATTCGCACTTCCCTGTGCAGCACAGGTCCGCCCGGCATTGCAGTTTTTGACGTTGACCCCCCGTAGGCGCTGCCCGAGCAGCGCAGCCAAGCTCGGGGGTGTCGCTCGCCTCGTGTTTGAGCCCGAAGCGCGTGGTGTGCGCTCGGCGAGTTGAGGCGAGCGCCGAGTGTGGCGAGCAGCACAGGGGAGCATTCAGCGCCTCCGGGGGCGGATTTCTTTTCGCCCATTTTCTTTGTCCGCTTCAAAGAAAATGGGCCCAGGGTGCAGGGGCGGAGCACCCGCGCTTTTTTATATGGCGCCGACGATGTCGGCTCGACTGTTTTCCCTCACCCTCTTCCCTCTCCCGAAGGGAGAGGGTTCATATGACACTCCTGGGTCAGCCACCCACAAGCTAAAGTTCATACTCGACAATTGCGCGCAGCGCGCACCCAAACTAAAACGCCGCTTCAAGAGCGGCGTTTGGTCCAAAACAAAACCTAGCACTTACTTCTTTTTCGCATCCGCAATAAACGCCCGCGCACGCTGCGCCTTATCCAAGCACCCTTCGAACTTCTCGAACTGCTTCTGCACGGCCGCCGCGGTGATCAGGCCTGCGGCTTTGGAAATCGACACTGCATCGCCCAAGCCGTCGGCCTTAGCCTTATCAAGTTCGGCTTCAGCGGCACTCAGCTCCTCGGAACATCGCTGGCCTTCGCTGGTAGCGATTCCGCCTGAACATCCGGCCATTAGTACAACCACCGTAATAGCGATGGGGAACGAACGATAGAGAATCATGATGTCATCAGATTAAGGGATTTTGGGGTTGATGTGAAGGGTCCGAACCGAGCAACGGACGGGCGGCGGAAATAATCCAATCAACCCTCGCCCCGGCGCAACGCGGCAATTACCGATTTCGTCTCCGGCCGCACGTTATTCCACACGAAATACGACTCCGCGGCTTGCTCGACCAGCATGCCGATACCGTCCACGACCTTTCCGGCACCATGGAGTAGCGCCCACTCCATGAACGCCGTGGGTTTGTCGCCATACATCAGGTCGTAGGCGAGCGCGCCGCGCGTGAAGATCGTCTCGGGCAACGGCGGGACTTCGCCCTCGAGCGACGCGGCGGTGCCATTAATGACAATGTCGAAATGTTTTCCCCGCAGATCGTCGAAGTCGCACGCTTCGACCTTGCCGAGCGACGCAAACTCGCGCACCAGTTCCTTGGCCTTCGAGGCCGTGCGGTTAGCGATTACAACCTTTGCGGGTTGATATTTGAGGATCGGCGCGAGCACACCGCGCACGGCGCCGCCGGCGCCGAGAATCAAGACCTGCTTGTCCTTGATACGCACGCCGAGATTAATCTCCAGGTCGCGCACCAATCCGGCGCCGTCGGTGTTGTCACCGAAGATTGTGCCGTCGGGATCGAAGCGCAGTGTATTCACCGCCTGCGCGATCTGAGCGCGCTCGCTTAGGTTGTCGGCAAGACGAAAAGCGTCCAATTTGAACGGCACCGTGATATTGAGCCCATGACCACCGGCCGCTTGAAATTGCCCGACCGCCTGCGCCAGACCGCCGACGTCCACCTGGATCGCGGTGTATTCGAGGTTGTGCTTGAACCGATGCGCAAACTGCTTGTGAATGTACGGCGACTTGCTGTGTGCGACGGGATTGCCCATCACGGCAAAGCGTTTCGGACGCTCAAAATCGAAGGGATCGGCCATGGTTGCCACATTTTCAGCACGGTTCACCGCTTCATTGTAACAGGTGGTCGCCAGAAAACGCTGCGTCACACCGGCGCTAGCACGGGATCCCCTGGGTTCCCGTGCGGACAAGGCATCCTGGATTTCGGCTTGCGCCGGAATGACGGACGACTGGAAGCCAGCCCACTTTTTAGCCGCGCGGGACGTGCGCGGACAGGCGACTCACCACTACTTGCCGCAGATCGTTCAGCCGCCGGTGAAAAAAATGGTCCACGCCCTCAAGCGTCACGAGCTCCGGCGCCGGACGCTGCCGCTGCGCCCAATCTCGCACTGCTTGCGCCGACACGACCTCGTCGGCGTCGCCTTGAATGACCAGCCACGGTACGCGCGGCAAGGTCGTGGATGCAAAATCGTACAGATGCACGGCGGGTGCGACGGTCACGAGGCGCGCGACCTCAAAGCGCTGCGCTGCGCGCGCCGCCACATAGCCACCGAAGGAAAAACCGGCGAGCCAGATCTCATCCCGCGGGCGGCAAGCACGCACCCAGGAAAGCACCGCGAGCGCATCCTCGGTCTCGCCCTGGCTGTGGTCGAAGCTGCCTACGCTCGCGCCGACGCCGCGAAAATTGAAGCGCACGGTGCGCAGCCCCAGCTCACCGAAGCTGCGCGCGAGCATATGCACGACCTTATTGTGCATGGTGCCGCCTTGTAGCGAATGTGGATGGCAAATGACAGCGGCGGCCGCGACCCCGCTGTTTTCGTCAGGACAGGTAGTCATCACCTCGAGCGCGCCGGCAGGCCCGGGCAGCAGGAAAGTCGTGCCGCAGGGAAATTCGGGCGGCGGCGCGGTATTGGGAATGTGCGTTGGCATCGGTCAGCCAACTCAGGTGACACAATTGCGATACCGCGGCGCGACAATCACTGAGGTGGCCGCGTCTCGGCAAACGCAGGACGCGCGCTCATGGCCGCGAACCACTTTGCCAACCGCGGGTGACTGCTCTTCCACTCATGCGGATAGCGAAAATCGACGTATCCGAACGCCGTCGTGAGTGCAATGTCGGCGAGCGTCAGGCGATTTTCGACCAGCCACGGTCCATCTTCGAGTTCGCGTTCGACGAACGCAATGGCGCGGGCGATCTTCGCTTCGTGGCGCTTGAGAGCATCGGCCGACCGCTGGGGTTCCGCTCGGCGCAGCTCCACCATGCGCGCTGCGGCAGCGTCTGCGATACCGTCGCCGAGCGCGGCCCATCGCAACACTTGCCAACGTGCGTCCCCGGCGACCGGGATCAGCGCCGGGGTCTTGAGCGAATCGAGGTATTCGACGATGACGGGCGAATCGAAAAGCGCGGAGCTATCGTCGCGCTCGAGCACGGGTACCAAACCGAGCGGATTGAGCACCGGCACGGGGCTGTCCGTCGCCCAGGGATCGGCAACGATGAACTCGACCGGCAACTGCTTCTCCTTGACGACGACGCGCACCTTGCGCACGTAGGGCGATGTGGCCGAGCCGTAGAGCTTCATGTTCGTCTCCGTCCTCGCTTACCAGTAATCGAGCAGCAGACCGGCGAATATCACCGCGCCGAAGCGGTTGTTGTTGAGAAACGCCTGGAAACAACCCGTGCGCGTGCGAGCGCGCATGAGGGTCTGTTGATACAACGCGAAACCGGCTGCCGCCGCAAGTCCTGCATAGTACAGCGCCCCGCGCTCAGCCATGACACCCACGAGCGCTAATAACGCGAGCGTTGCGGTGTGAAAAACGCCAACCATGAGGCGATCGTAACGGCCGAAGAGAATCGCAGTGGATTTAATACCGACGCGCAAATCGTCGT
>JBGPGJ010000109.1:0-6364 GCA_041483795.1 Sulfurifustaceae bacterium | reverse complement strand
TGCACGAAGTGCAGCAACATGCGCGTGTAGTTGTCCATGGATCCGGAGATGTCGCACAGCACGACCAGGGTCGGATGCCTTAAATCGGGCGAGCGTCGCTTTATTTCCGCGACACCGCCCGCCTGCTTCACCATCTGCTTCATCGTGTTGCGCAGGTCCACCTGCCGGCCGCGCGCGCGTGGCCGCAAACGCCGGCATGGCAACATCGGCAGCGGCAGGCGTAAGTCTCGCAGCATGATTTTGGCCTCCTCCAGCTCGCGCGTGGTCATGCCGGCGAAATCCTTGCGCTGCAACACTTCGCGGATGGAAACGGTGAAGCGGGCATCCACCTGGACCTCCGGTGGCAGCTGATCGTTGTAGCGCGATGAGCGCGGCGCCTCGGGCAACAGCGCCTGCGCCACGCGCTCAGCCAGTTTCGGCTGCTCCGGATCCAAGCGCCGCAGCCCGCCCATCTGGCGCAGCAGGTCCCGCAACGTTCCTTCCACGCGCTGCGAGTCGCGCCAGAAAATCCGGAACGCCTGATCGAAAATCTCCTGGTGCTCGCGCCGGTTCACCAGCACGGCCGACAACGCGTAGCAGAAATCGTCGCGGCGTTCGATCCCCACGGTTTGCACCGCGTTCAGCGCGTCAACGATCTTGGCCGGGCCGACGGGCAACCCGGCGCGTCGCAGCACGCGCGCGAAATGGACGACATTTTCCGCCAGGCGACCGGTTCCCGTTTCCATTGCTAACGGCGCGCGACTTCTACGCGCACCTCGTCCACGAGGCGCGCCGCCGTCTGCGCGTCCAGCTTGGCGATATCGTCCTGGTACTTCAGGACCACACCCAGGGTCGCGCTCACCGCCTCCGGATCAAGGCTGACTTTATCCAGTGCGGTTAGCGCGCGCGTCCAGTCAATCGTCTCCGCCACGCCGGGCAGCTTGTACAGATCCATGGCGCGCAGCCGGGCGATGAAGGCGACGATTTCGCGGCTCAACGTCTCCGCCGCCTCGGGTACCTTGCGACGGACGATCTCGAACTCGCGCGTCTTGTCCGGATAGTCAACCCAGTGATACAGACAGCGTCGCTTCACGGCGTCGTGAATCTCGCGCGTGCGGTTAGAGGTGATCACCACAATCGGCGGTTCCTGAGCCTTGATGGTGCCGATTTCCGGGATGCTGACCTGGAAATCGGACAGCACTTCCAGCAGATAGGCCTCGAAGGGCTCGTCGGTGCGGTCCAACTCGTCAATCAACAGTACCGGCGCGCCGCCGACGTCGGGGCTGAGGGCTTGTAACAGCGGGCGTTTGATCAGAAAGCGCTCGGTGAAAATATTGCCGGCCAACTTGTCTTTGCTCGCCTGACCCGCCGCCTCGGCCAGGCGAATCTCGATCATCTGCCGCGGGTAGTTCCACTCGTAGACGGCGTTCGCGATGTCGAGTCCTTCGTAGCACTGCAAACGCACGAGCTTGCGGCCGAGGCCTTGCGCCAGCACCTTGGCGATTTCCGTCTTGCCCACACCGGCCTCGCCTTCGAGAAACAGCGGACGACCCATGCGCAGGCTGAGGAACAGCGTCGTTGCCAGCCGCCGTTCGGCGACATAGTCCTGCCCGGTGAGAAGCTGAAGTACTTCGTCAACGGAAATCGGCAGGGAACGACCGGTCATTGGATCAACATCGTCCGAAAGCAATGAGCGTGTAGCGAACACCCTCCCTCTCGCCTCGGCGAGGGCAAGAGGGAGTCTTTGCAGCGGTAGCGGGCCGCGAATCTACGCAGCCCTATTGCCCCAAGGCCTGCGCGACCGCCCGGCCCGTCAGCACAATAATGAGATGCGACCGATACTCCGCGCTCGCGTGCAGGTCGGAATTTAGCCGACCCGGATCCACCTTGATTGCCTTCACCGCGTCCGGCGAGAAGTTCTTTGTGAGCGCTTGCTCCATCTCGCTCGCGCGGAACACCGAAGACGCCGCGCCGGTTACGGCGACGCGCACGCCGCTCGCCCCCTGGCTGACGAACACCCCCACCAGCGCGAAGCGCGATGCCGGGTTGCAGAACTTGATATACGCGGCGCGCTTGGGGACCGGGAAGCTGATGGCGGTGACGATCTCGTCGGCTTGCAACGCCGTCTCGTACATGCCCTTGAAAAAATCGTCCGCGGCAATGGTGCGTTTGTTGGTGTGCACGGTTGCGCCCAGCCCCAGCACCGCTGCCGGATAACAGGCGGCCGGATCGTTATTGGCGACCGATCCGCCGAGCGTACCCATGTTGCGCACCTGACGGTCACCAATGCCACCGGCCAAGTCGGCAAGAGCGGGGATCGCTTTGCGCACTTCCGGCGATTGTGCCACCTCCGCGTGCCGCGTCGTGGCGCCGATTACGATCGCATTGCCTTCGCGCTTGATACCGCGCAACTCGCCGATACCGCCGAGATCTATCAAGTTGCCGGGCGACGCAAGCCGCAGCTTGAGCGTCCCGACCAGGGTTTGCCCGCCGGCGATCAGTTTGCCCTTTGATTTCGCCAGCAATGCCGCCGCCTCGCTGACGTTTTTGGGCCGATGAAATTCGAACGCGTACATGTGTCTCCTCCTTTGCTCAAGCGACTTTGGTTCGCTTCGCTTGCTGAATGGCGCGCCACACCCGCTCAGGCGAGGCCGGCATGTCGAGATGGGTCACGCCGAGGGGCGCCAACGCATCGATAATGGCATTGATCACGGCCGGCGGCGAACCGATGGCGCCCGCTTCGCCGCAGCCCTTCACGCCCAGCGGATTGTGCGTGCACGGTGTGACATGCGTACCCACCTTGAAGCTCGGCAGATCGTCGGCGCGCGGCATGGCGTAGTCCATGTAGCTGCCGGTCACGAGCTGCCCGGTCTCACGATCGTAAACGCAGTTCTCCAACAGCGCTTGGCCGATCCCCTGCCCCAGCCCGCCGTGCACTTGGCCTTGGACGATCATCGGGTTGATGATGTTGCCGAAGTCGTCCACGGCGGAGAAGTTGACGATCTTCACGACGCCGGTGTCGGGATCGACTTCCACCTCGCAAATATGCGCGCCCGCAGGATACGTGAAGTTGAGCGGGTCGTAGAACGCGGTCTCGTTCAATCCCGGCTCGAGCTTGTCGAGCGGATAGTTGTGCGGCACGTAGGCCGTGAGCGCCACCTGGCCGAAGGTCACGCTCTTGTCGGTGCCGGCGACCGTGAACTTGCCGTCCTTGAACTCGATATCGGTCTCCGCCGCTTCGAGCAAATGCGCGGCGATTTTTTTCCCCTTGGCTTCGATCTTGTCCAGCGCCTTCACGATCGCCGACCCGCCGACCGCAATCGAGCGCGAGCTGTGCGTACCCATGCCAAAGGGGATGCGGCCGGTGTCGCCGTGCACCACGTCCACGCTCTCGATCGGTATGCCGAAACGCCCAGCCACGACTTGGGCGAACGTCGTCTCGTGTCCCTGGCCGTGACTGTGTGAGCCCGTGAACACGGTGACGCTGCCCGTCGGATGAACGCGAACCTCGCCCGCCTCGTACAGCCCCGCCCGCGCGCCGAGCATACCGGCGATCTTGGAAGGGGCTGCCCCGCACGCTTCTATATAAGTGGAGTAGCCGAGACCACGGCGCTTGCCGCGCTTCTCGGCCTCGGCACGGCGCGCGGGAAATCCGGCGACATCAGCCAATTTCATCGCCTTATCCAGACACGCTTTGTAGTCGCCGGTATCGTATTGCAGTGCGACCGGCGTCTGGTAGGGGAACGTCGTGATGAAATTGCGCCGGCGGATTTCCGCCTGATCGAGTCTCATCTCGCGAGCTGCCGCGGATACGAGGCGCTCGAGCACGTAAGTCGCCTCCGGGCGCCCGGCCCCACGGTAGGCATCGACCGGCGCGGTATTGGTGAACGCCGCGTCGACTTCGACGTAGATCGCCGGCGTCGTGTACTGCCCGGCGAGCAGTGTGCCGTAAAGATAAGTCGGCACCACAGAACCTAAGGTCGACAGATAGGCGCCGAGGTTCGCGGTCGTCTTTACGCGCAAACCGAGGAACTTGCCGTCCTTGTCCATCGCAAGCTCCGCGTGGGTGCGATGGTCGCGGCCGTGGGCGTCTGCTAGAAACGATTCGGAGCGCTCCGCCGTCCACTTGATCGGACGGTTGACCTTCTTTGACGCCCAGGCAATCACCGTCTCTTCGGCGTAAAGGGGAATCTTCGATCCGAACCCCCCGCCGACGTCGGGTGCGATCACGCGCATCTTGTGTTCGGGCAGGCCGAGTACAAACGCCGTCAGCAATAGCCGTTCCAGGTGCGGGTTCTGGCTGGTGACATAGAGCGTGTAGCTGTCGTCGCCGCGGTGGTAATGGGCGAGCGCGGCGCGCGGCTCGATCGCGTTCGGAATCATACGATTGTTGGTGATATCTATCTTGGTCACCTGATGCGCCTTGGCGAAGGTGGCTTCAACGGCGGCCTTGTCTCCGAGCGACCAGAGATAGCAGCGATTATCCGGCACGCCGTCGTGCACCGCGGGCGCGCCCGGATTGAGTGCATCGGAAGCATCAACCACGGCGGGCAGCGTTTCGTACTCCACTTCCAACAGCTCGCCGGCATCCTTGGCCTGCAAATAAGTCTCGGCGACGATCACCGCCACCTGGTCGCCGACGTAACGAACCTTGCCCTGCGCCAGCGCCGGATGCGGCGGCTCCTTCATCGGCTGACCCTTGACGTCTGTGATGAGCCAGCCGCACGGCAGTCCATTCACTTTGTCCGCGGCCAGGTCCTCGCCGGTGAATATGGCGAGAACGCCGGGCGCCTTCATGGCCGCACCCTTGTTGATCTTGCGGATCTTGGCGTGCGCGTGCGGCGAGCGCACGAAGTAGGCGTAGGTCTGGCCGGGCACGCGCACGTCATCCGTGTACTGACCGTTGCCGGTGAGGAAACGGTAATCTTCTTTGCGCCGCACCGAGGCGCCCATGCCGGGTTGTTTCTCTGGCGCGTTCATCTCATACCCCCTTCATGTTGGCGGCGCCCATTTGCACCGCCTTGACGATGTTGTGATAACCGGTGCAGCGGCAAAAATTGCCGTCCAATCCTTCGCGAATCGATGTTTCCGTGAGGGCCTTGCCATTACGCTTGACCAGATCGATGGCGCTCATGACCATGCCGGGTGTGCAGAAACCGCACTGCAGGCCGTGACATTCCTTGAACGCCGCCTGCATCGGATGCATCTCGCCGTTCGCGCTGGCGATGCCCTCGATGGTGGTCACTTGCGCGCCCTCGAACTGCACGGCCAGCGCGGAACAGGACTTCACCGCGTTGCCATTGACGAATACCGTGCAGGCGCCGCATTGCGCCGTATCGCATCCGACGTGGGTGCCGGTGAGGCCAAGGTGCTCGCGGATGAATTGCACCAGCAACATGCGTGCATCGATCTGCGCGCCTACCGCCTTACCGTTGACGTTCATGGAAACGCTTATGCTCATGGTAATAACTCCTCCTTTTCCGAAGCGCCCGATTATCGCGGGTGAGCGGCGGACCCGCGCAGAAATGAAACCGCTGTACCCGACCCGTCGCCGGGGCCGAATAATGTATCCCAAACCGGCTCGGGCGTCGCGAGCGCCCGCAAGGACAAATCGCCGCCGGCAAAATCCACAGAGAAACCGGCGGATTACACGGGCCAGCGGGGTGTTCTTGCATATCTTGACCCGCACCTGCGGGGCGGCTCGATTCACATATTGACGGCGATACGGCGCGTCAGTGACTGGTTCCTGACGAGCGTGCGATTTTGTTGCAGACGTTGTACTTGCCGGAAGGCTTCTTCATCGGCAAGCGCTTGATTTCCTTGAGGCCACGCGCGTCGTAGACCACGACCGCCCCGTCCGTCTCCCAGATGAAGACGAGCGCGTATTTCCCATCGCGCGTGAATTCGACATGGGCGGCGGTCTTGCCCGGCGCGGGCCGCAGCGTCTTTACGAGTTCGAGCGTGCGCTTGTCAATTACCTGAATTTTGATTTGGGTCAAACAATCATCGCAGCGCCAGCGCCAGAATATCGTTGCAATCATCAGTGAGGGTCAGAGCATGAGATCGCCCGATATTCCGCTCGAGACGCCGGAGCGGCCGGTCGGTTGCCCCAAGCGCGAGACGCCGGCAGGCTGCTGCGACTAAAAATGGCTACGCGTTACAGATATGGACGACCAGACGGGCGTGAGCTTGCGATGAATACTGGGTGACTGTCGTCCGCGTATCCTGCTTACAACCGGAAAAGGGGGCAATTTGATAACGCACAAACGACGGTTTTCGGTACTGATCGTGAGCACCGTCGCGTTCACGGTGTGCTTCGCGATCTGGATGATGTTCGCCGTGATCGGCATCCCGATCAAGAAAATGCTGGATCTCAACGAAACCC
>JBGPGJ010000108.1:0-6382 GCA_041483795.1 Sulfurifustaceae bacterium | reverse complement strand
CCGGCGCCGTCGGGTTCGCCGCCGCGGTCGATTATCTTACCGGCATCGGAATGGATCGCGTGCATGCCCATGTGCGGGACCTGACCCGACAGGCGCTGCGGGGACTTGCGGCGATTCCGGACTTGCAGATCTATGGGCCCTCGGATGCAACAAGGCGTGCCGGAATCGTCGCGTTCAACTTGCCGAGCGTACACGCACATGATGTGGCGCAACTGCTGGCGGAACACAATGTGGCGATCCGCGCCGGGCATCACTGCTGTCAGCCGTTGATGCAGTTCCTGGGAGTACCCGCCACCGTGCGCGCGAGCTTTGCCTTATATAACCGGCGCGACGACGTCGAGAAGCTCATTGACGCCGTTCAATGGGCGCGTCGGGTGTTCGTTTGAACCGGGGCTATGGCGTTGAACGCAACGAACCTGTACCAAGGCGTGTTGAAGGACCATTATCGCAGCCCGCGCAACCGCGGGGATCTGCACGACGCCGATGTGGTACGACGAGGGAGCAATCCGCGTTGCGGCGACGACGTGGAAGTCGGGATTTACTACCAGGGCGATATACTTCGGCAGGTGCAATTCCGCGGGCGCGGTTGCTCGGTGTGCATTGCATCGGCTTCACTGATGACCGAGGTAGTGGCCGGGAAAAGCCGCGGCGCGGCGCACCAACTGGCGGAAGAAATGAAGCTCTGGTTCAGCTCTGGAGACGGCGACCACGTGCCAGATCCGCCCGAGTCTCTGCGCTCGTTGTCGGCGGTGCGGGACTATCCGGTCCGCCGCCGGTGTGTGCTGCTTGCCTGGGAAGCGCTTGATGACGCCCTCGGCGTCGAGTGACGGCTTACCTATCGATCGGCGCGGCTCAAGGTATTTGCGGCGCGAATGTTGTCGACTGGGCCGATTAGAAAACCGGAGTTTCGCGGTAAGTGCCCCACACCGTTTTTAGCTTCTCGACGATATCACCCATGGTCGCGCCTTCACGGACGAGCCCGATGGTGACAGGCATGATGTTCCGCGAGTCGTCCTTGGCGACCTGAACGAGCTTCTCCAGCAGTGATTGCACCTTTTTATTATCGCGCTCGCGGCGCACGCGCTGAGTGCGCGCGATCTGGCGATCGGCCGTCGTCGGATCGTAGGGATGCATTTCAATGTCGACATGCTCTTCACGTTCGACAAACTTGTTGACACCGATGACCGATTTTTCGCCCGATTCCTTGCGCAGCGCCGTGGCGTAGGCAAAGTCGGCGAGGTGCTTCTGGAACCAGCCTTCTTCGATCAGTTTGATCGTGCCGCCGCGCTCGTCGACTCCCTTTAATATCTCGAAGATTCTTTTTTCATATTCGGCGGTCAGCCACTCAACATAATAGGAACCGCCGAGCGGATCGATCACATTAGTGACGTTCGTTTCGTCGGCAATAATCTGCTGGGTTCGCAGCGCCATGCGCATCGCATCTTCCGTGGGAATCGCGAAGGCCTCGTCATAGCCATTGGTGTGCAACGACTGGCAGCCACCGAGCACCGCCGCAAGTGCCTGTATCGCGGTGCGCACGATGTTGATCTTGTATTGCGGTTTGGTCAGCGTGGCGGCGGCTGTCTGGCAGTGAAAGCGCAGGCGCATCGACTCCGGAGTCCTGGCACCAAAGCGATCCTTCATGATTTTGGCGTAGCAGCGCCGCACGGCGCGAAACTTGGCAATCTCTTCAAAGAAGTCCGCTTGCGAGACAAAATAAAAAGCCAGCCGCGGCGCGAATTCATCGACGGCCATGCCGGTCTTGATCACTTCTTCGACATAAACGATCAGATTCGCGAGCGTGAACGCAGCTTCCTGAATCGGTGAGGCCCCGGCCTCGGAAATGTGATAGCCCGAGATGTTGATGGGGTTGTAGCGCTTCAGGTGCTTGGCGCAGTAGGTGATACAGTCGCGGACGATGCGCACCGAGGGCGCGATCGGGAATATATACTCCTTTTGCGCCATGTATTCCTTGAGTATGTCCGCCTGTATGGTCCCCGACAGTTTGTTGAGGTCGTAGCCGCGCTTTTCGCCGAGCACGACATACATCGCAAGCAGAATCCACGCCGTCGGGTTGATGGTCATTGAGACCGAAACATTTTCGAGATCAATGCCGTCAAAGAGTGCTTCCATATCGGCCAACGTGTCGACCGCCACGCCCTCACGACCGACCTCGCCATCGCTCATTGGATGGTCGGAGTCGTAGCCCATCAGCGTGGGCATGTCGAAATCGGTCGAAAGCCCGGTCTGGCCTTGTTCAATTAGAAACTTGAAACGCTGGTTGGTGTCCTCGCCGGTGCCAAAACCGGCGATCTGACGCATGGTCCACAGCCGGCTGCGATACATGGTGGGGTAAGGCCCGCGGGTAAACGGATAGCGTCCCGGCAGACCGATATCCTCGATCGGTACGTGCGCGATGTCCGCCGCGGTATAGACGCGCTGGACAGGGATATCGCTGGTCGTAAAGAACGGCGACTTGCGCTCGGCCTGTTTCTTCAGGAAGGCCGCAACTTCATTCTCTTCCCAGTCCTTGACCTCACGGCGAAGCTGGGCGAGCAGCGAAGGGTCAAGTGTTTTCGTCATTGGTGGATCCCCACTCTGTTTTTAACGAATGATCGATCAAGGCGCGCGCGAGCGCATACGGGTCGCCGGTCCGGGCAAGCAACTGCTCGGTATACTCGGCGGTACGGTCGGACCGCGCCTTTACGAAGCGCTCTGCCAGCAACGCCTCGGCAGTTTTGAGTAACCGGAATTCGGCCACACTACGCCGCCGCCGTTGCCCCATTTCGGTTTCGAAGGCGACACGTCTGTGACGCGTAATCGCATCGATGAGTTCGTCCAACCCTTCACCTGATATCGCGCTGGTCCCGATGACCGGAACTCGCCAGTCACCTCCGGATCCCAGGGCACCGAGGACAAGCATGGACTTGAGATCCGTGAGCGTACGGGTGGCATCGCTTCGATCGCACTTGGACACAACATGGATGTCGGCGATCTCCAGCATTCCGGCCTTGATCGCCTGTATCTCATCGCCGAGGCCGGGTGCCGATACCACAATCGTGGTGTGCGAGGCGCGCGCGATTTCGACCTCGTCCTGACCAACCCCCACGGTTTCGATGATGATCGTGTCGTAACCCGCCACATCGAGAATATCGACGGCGTCCATCGCGGCGCGCGCCATGCCGCCGGTGGCGCCGTGTGTGGCCATGCTCCGGATGAACACACCGGGATCGGTGCCGAGCTCGGACATGCGGACACGGTCGCCGAGAATAGCGCCGCCGGAATAGGGGCTCGAAGGATCGACCGCGACAATACCGACCTTGCGGCCGTCGGCCCGCAGGCGTTGCACGACCTTTCCCACCAGCGTTGACTTGCCACTGCCGGGTACACCGGTGATGCCCACCACGTGCGCGCGTCCGGTAGCACGATAGATTTTCGCCAACGCGCTGCGGACTTCCGCAACGCCGGCCTCAGCGCGCGAGATGAGGCGGCTGACGGCGCGCATGTCGCCGGCGCGCACACGCTCGACCAGCGTCGTTGAGGGGATATAATTCGCCATCAGTGACTGACATCCTCAAGCTTTTTGTAGAGGTCGCGGAAAACTTCGCGATCGTCGATGACACGCCGGGCTTTGAAATCGGTGCGCGGAATTGATCCCGGTTCCACCACCTCGATCACCGCGCGCAGTCCCAGTACCTTCTGTACCTTGGCGGCGACCTGGGCGCGAAATCGTGCTAGCGCATCGGCGCCCTGGGTGAACGTGGCCGTATCGGCCTCGACACGCAGAAGCAGTTCGTCCATGGCCGCCTCGCGTGTGATCACGATGCGATGTTCGCCACCGTAGCTAGGCAGTTCGTTGAGCGCCGCGTCAATTTCGCTCGGATAAACGTTTTCACCGCGGATGGTAAACATGTCATCGATGCGTCCGAAGATGCCTTGTGGCAAACGCGGGTAGGTCCGGCCGCAGGGATTAGGCTCATTAACCCAGAGGCTAAGATCGCCCGAGGCAAGACGGATCATCGGTTGCGAAAGTCGTTCGAGATGCGTATAGACAGGCGTCCCGCGTTGGCCGTAGGGCACACGGCGGAAGGACTTGGGGTCGCAGACTTCGGTATAGACTACGTCTTGCCAGCACAACATCCCCGAAGTTTCGGCGCTACCGGCCACATTCATCCACGGTGTCATCTCGGCCATCGACCCGGAATCGAAAACTTTTGCCCCATACAATTCCTCAATCTTGTCGCGCACAGCCGGGATTGATGCGCCCGGTTCGCCCGAGAAAAACATATGCCGCAGACCGAAGTCGCGCGGATTTAAACCCTCGTCGATGGCGGTTTGCGCGAGATGCAGTGCATACGTGGGCGTGCCATAGAACCCGCTCGGCTTGAGCAGCGCGAGCCATTGCGCGGCACGCGCACTCATGCCGGGCGCACCGGCGCCGAAGGGAAAGCATTTCGCACCGAGTCGTTGGGCGCCGGCGAGCGCTCCCCAGCTGCCCATGTAAAGGCTGAAGATCGCGGCGATGCAGATGGTGTCGCCGGGGCGCATACCCATCGCCCACATGATCCGGGCATGGGCATTGGCAATGGCGCGCCAATCGTCGCGGCCGATGGCGAATGCCGTCGGTCGGCCGGTCGTGCCGCTGGTCCCGTGTATGTGGAAGATTTCGCTTTCGGGTATGCACAGATAATCCCCGAAGTGCGGCGTGCGTGCTTGGGCCTCACGTAAATCCTTTTTCTGGATGACCGGGACTTTATCTTCGAAGTCCTGGAGCGTTTTCAAATGATCGGGGTGGAAGCCCACTTCGTCCCACTTGCGCCGGTAGAAAGGCGCGTGGGTATAGGCGTAATCGCATACCACTTTGAGGCGCTCGAGGATAAGGGCGTCGCGCTCTGCCGCCGGCATGGCCTCGCGCTTGGGAAACCAGTAGCGGCTGCTCGCGGACGGAAAATACGAGTCGTCGTACTTCGGGGGAAAGCTCCAGGATTCCACGAAATGTTTTCGATCGTCTAGCGCGGTCCGCGTTCGGCGACCACTCGGGACAGGGTTTCGACGATGGCGCGCGGCGGAGTATCCTGCAGCAATACCTCGCGCACGCCCATCTTCTTGAGTGCGATGACATCTTCATCCGGCATGACGCCACCGGCGATCACGATGATGTCGTCCGCAGCGTTCTCTTTGAGTAAGCGGAATATTTTCGGGAAGACCGTCAGTTGAACACCCGACAAGACACTTACACCAAGAATGTCGACGTCCTCTTGAATCGCCGCCGTCACGACTTCCTCGGGCGAGCGGTGCAGCCCGGTATAAATGACATCCATGCCATGGTCGCGAAGCGTCCGCGCGACAATTTTCACGCCTCGGTCGTGACCGTCTAAACCAACTTTTGCGAGAAGAACCCGTATCGGTTGACTCATGACATCTCCGACCATTTTTGAGACAGGGCTTACTTCGAATATGCTATATTGTATTGCCCGGAGCCGCGAATCAACGGTTCATCAGGGATTAGAAAATTGCCGCGGCAGAGGTTCAGGCTACGGACATATTGTTGGAACTTAAGTGTGCGGTGACGCTGATTAAAGTTGCCTGAACATTGCCCCCGCGGTGTCGCGCACTATTCATAAACTTTGCCGGTACGTCGGCATATTTTCCCCTGACGGTGGGGCAACCATCGCCGATGGAACCGCTGTTGGAGGCGTCGTTGAAGGTGCTCGGTCCGCTAGAGATCGGGTTGATCGTATGGGCGTTTGTCATCTTGTATCTTTTCGTGCATTTCGGCGTGGTGAAGCCGATCAAGAAACTGACACAAGACGCGGAGGCCATCTCGGTGGGTAAACCCGTGGACCTCGACGTGACGAAAATTTCGCAGAACAGCCGCAACGAATTGGTCCAGCTGAAGCTGGCAATCGCACGCTTGCGCACCAGCATGGAATTGGCGATCAATCGTATGAAACAGATTCGCTGAGTCGGAACCCCAGAGCGAAATATCGAGGCTCGGGCAGCAAGGCCCAAACCGTTTCGTTTGCTGCGCCGGGTTACCGGCGCTAGAGTAACGGGCTCTGTGGAACCATCGCATGTTACGCAAGCTTCATATCAAGACTTTCGGTTGTCAGATGAACGAGTACGATTCCGCCCGCATGGCGGACGTGCTCGCGGTCTCGCACGGGCTGGAGACGACCGACGACCCGGCGCAGGCGGACGTGCTGCTGCTCAACACCTGCTCGATCCGCGAGAAGGCACAGGAGAAGGTCTATTCACTGCTGGGCCAGTGGCGCGAATTGAAACTGGCGCGGCCGGATCTGGTGATCGGCGTCGGCGGCTGCGTCGCATCGCAAGAAGGCGAAGCGATCATCAAGCGCGCACCGTATGTCGACCTGGTATT
>JBGPGJ010000107.1:0-6433 GCA_041483795.1 Sulfurifustaceae bacterium | reverse complement strand
GCGCGGGATTTCTTTTTAGCCATGGTATTGCCTCTTTGGTAGATGCTCACATTGTATCCGCTGCGTCGGCGTCTCAAAAGCCATCGTTGTCGGGTATTCCTTGTTAGTCGGCCTCGCGCTCAATGTTACAGCAATGTGGCGCATTTTCGCTTTTTGCACCGGTTTCAAGCACGGCGCCGGTGACCGGGTTGGGGCGGAACGTGGTACAGCCCTTCAGGCCGAGATCGTAGGCGCGCAGGTACAGGTCCTGAAAGGCCGTAAAGCCAAAATCGCGCGGGATGTTGATAGTTTTGGAGATCGAGTTGTCCACATAGGGTTGTAGCGCCGCTTGCATATCGAGGTGCGCTTGCGGCGCGAGCGCATGGGCGTCCACGAAGGCGCGCGGCAGCGGCCCGCTGGGATCGCGCTGGCGGTAGAGCGCGAACGCATAATCGTCGAGCGAGTGCTCGGTGTAACGGCCGTCGAGTTCGAGCATGCGGCGCGTGAAGCGGAAGTCGTAGACCGGCTCGAGGCCGCTCGAGACGTTGTTCGCGAGCAGGCTGATCGTGCCCGTGGGCGCGATCGCGGTGAGGTGGCTGTTGCGGATGCCGTGACGCGCGATTCCGTCCCGTATTTCCGTGGGCAGCGTACGGATGAACTCCCCCTGCAGGTATTGATCGTGTTGCCAGAACGGGAACGGGCCTTTCTCGCGTGCGAGATCGATGGACGCACGATACGCGGCGTGGCAGAGGGCCTGCATGACGCGCGCGGCCAACTCGCGCGCCGGTGCCTCGGCATAGTGCAGCCCGAGCATGATGAGCGTATCGGCGAGGCCCGTGAGCCCGAGACCGATGCGCCGTGTGCCGCGCGCCATCTCGGCCTGTTTTGCAAGCGGGAACTGTGAGGCGTCAATGACGTTGTCCATCATGCGTACGGCGATGCTCGCGGTTTCAGCGATGCCGTCGAGGTCGAGCATCGCCCGCGCCGTGAACGGTTTGCGCACGAAAGCGACCAGATTGATCGAGCCGAGATCGCAGGCGCCGTAAGGCGGCAACGGAATTTCGCCACAGGGGTTGGTCGCGCTGATGTGCTCGCGATACCAGAGATTATTCAGACGATTAATGCGGTCAATGAAGAGCACGCCCGGCTCGGCGTAATCGTAAGTCGCGCGCATGAGCTTGTCCCAAAGCGCGCGCGCCGGCACGCAGCGATAGACGCGACAGGGCGTTGGCTCGCTGCTTCCCGACCAGCGCCGCCTCACGATGTCCCCGTCGCCATCGTCCGGTTCACGCGGAAATACCAGCGCCCAATCTTTTCCCTCGCGCACCGCGCGCATGAATTCGTCGCTGACCAGCACCGAAAGATTGAAGTGCCGCAGCGCGCCCGGCGTGTGCTTGGCGGAAATAAAGGCTTCGATATCGGGATGGTCGCAGCGCAGCGTCGCCATCATCGCGCCGCGCCGCGCGCCGGTCGAAAGCAGTGTGGCGCACATCGCGTCCCAAATGCGCATGAACGACACCGGTCCCGAGGCGACGGAGCCGACGCTTTTTGCGCGCGTGCCTTGCGGCCGCAGGGTCGAGAAGTCGTACCCCACGCCGCCGCCTTGCTGCATGGTGAGCGCGCCTTCCTTGAGACCGTCGAAGATCCCATCCATCGAGTCTTCGAGCACGCCCATGACGAAGCAATTGAACAGCGTCACACGCCGCGCCGTGCCGGCGCCTGCCTGGATGCGTCCGCCGGGCAGAAAGCGAAAGCCTTGAAGCACGCCGTAGAAGCGATCCTCCCAGCGAGCAGGTTCCTTTTCCACCGCGGCGAGCGCATGCGCAATGCGCCGCCAAGTATCCTCGATCGTGCGGTCGTGGATCGTGCTCCCGTCTCGGAAGCGATACTTTGCATTCCAGACGTGACGCGAAATGTCGGTTGTGAAGAAGTCGGAGGCCATAAGTCAATGCATCATGAAAAATGAAGAATACTGTCCCTAGCGCGGTGTCAGACCTTTAATGGCACTACCTTAAGGAAAAAACCTCTTATTACGTCGTCATTCCGGCGAAAGCCGGAATCCAGGGTTTGAAAAAACATCGGCTGACAGGCCGATTCTGGATGCCAGCTTTCGCTGGCATGACGGAGTTTCTGATTGTGGGGGCCTTACGGTAGTGCCTTTGGTGTCAGACCTTTGTTGCCACGGGGCCCGGTTCTTCATTTTGAATTTTTGGTTTTTCGTTCGCCGTCTCGACATCTACCGTATCCGCCAGCGCGCGCAGCGCCGGCGTAATCGTGACGGGGTAGGATACGGTATCGTCAAGCACGCGCAACGATGCCGGCAGCCGCGCGAGCTCACGCGCGGCGCGGGTGCGGATCGCATCGAGCGGTTCAGCAGCCGCCACTCGTTTGCCGGCGCGCATCATGGGTCGGATCAGTGCTTCGCCTTCCTGAGCGTCGCCTTCGACCGTAACGGCATCGCCGATCATGTTGCCATCGGCTTCGTAGCGACGAAACACCTGCTTGCGCCCGGGCCAGGTCGCCTTGCCCTCGGAACGCTTACGCCGCGCGCGACCAGAATACTCCTGAATTTTGTAGGCGCAATCCAAAAAAGGAGCATCGGCCGATGTATCGAGATGCGTACCGACACCGAAGCCGTCTATCGGTGCGCCTTGAGCGGCGAGGTCGCGCAGTACGTATTCGTCGAGGCTGCCGCTCGAAAAGATGCCGATATCGCGCAAACCGCCAGCGTTGAGAATCTTGCGCACGGCTTTCGCGTGCGCCGCGAGATCGCCGCTGTCAATCCGTACGGCGCTGATGGCGATGCCCGCCGCACGCAACCGTGGGGCAAGGGCGACCACTTTGTGCGCCGCGGCTTCGGTGTCGTAGGTGTCTATAAGTAAGGTGATGTTTTTTGGGTGCGTGCGCGCGAAACGCTCGAAGGCCTCTTCCTCGCTGTCATGCGCCTGCACGAAGGAATGCGCCATGGTGCCGAAGGCGGGAATGCCGAAGAGTGCCGAGGCGAGTACGTTTGAAGATCCGCTGAAGCCCGCAATATAGGCCGCACGCGCGGCCATAAGCGCGGCCTCGGCGCCGTGCGCGCGCCGCAACCCGAACTCAACGAGCAGCTTCCCCGGCGCCGCAAGCACCGCGCGCGCGGCCTTGGAGGCAACAAGCGTTTGGAAGTGCAGGATGTTGATGAGGCGACTCTCGACGAGTTGCGCCTGCGGCATTGGCGCGGTAACGCGCAGAATCGGTTCGTTGGCAAAAAATGCCGTGCCTTCGGGCAGCGCGTGCACGTCGCCCTCGAAGCGCAGCTGCGCCAACTTATCGGCGAGATCGCGGCTGAATTTTCCGCAGTTGCGCACCCACTCGAGTTCTTCGTCGCTGAAGCGCAGATTTTCGAGGAACTGCAGCGCCTGCTCGAGTCCGGCGGCGAGCAGAAAACCTCGCTGTGGCGGCAGACGGCGCACGAAGAATTCGAACACGGCGGTGTCGGTCATGCCGTGCTCGAAGTAGGCCTGCAGCATCGTGAGCTGATACAGGTCCGTGAGCAGGGCGCTGGTATCCGGTCGGATCATGCCGCCACCTGCTCGAAGGCGATGGGTTTGGCGCCGAGGCGCTGCATTTCCTCCGCGGCCTTGCGACCGTCATCGGGCTGAACGTTGACGGCGCGGATGCCATCGGTGAGGAGATAGACCTCGTAGCCATGTTTAAGCGCATCGCGCACGGTGTTGAGCACGCAGTAATCGGTCGCGAGCCCGCCGACGAATAGTCGTTGCGCCCTCATGCGTTTGAGTTTTGCGTCGAGTTGCGTGCCCTCGAAACCGGAGTAAGCGTCCTTGTCCGGGCGCGTGGCTTTGGAAATTACGGTCGCGTGCAGCGGCAATTTTAGTCTCGGTGCGAACTCGGCGCCGGGTGTGTCCGCGACGCAGTGCGCCGGCCACGGTCCGCCTTGGCTCTTGAACGAACAGTGATTGGGCGGATGCCAATCGCGCGTGGCGAACACCGGCAGACCGCGCGCGCGAAATACATCAAGGTAGCGATTCAGAACCGACACCACCTCATCGCCGTGCGGTACCGCGAGGTTGCCGTTGGGGAGAAAGTCATTTTGCACATCCACCACAACAAGGGCGTCTTCCGAACCGACAGCGATTTTCTCCGCCACGGGCCACCTCCGAGCGCGCAGTTGAGGATGGGCCGTATTGACGAGCGTAAGTTTAGCGTCTCGTTCAATACGGCCTTATTTAAATTGTACGCCGAAGCAGCGGTCGCAACAGCTTCAGCGGCCTCGTATTCAGTACATCCCTGGCTTCAAGCCAGCCGCGGCGCGCCTGGCCGACGCCATATTTAAGGTTATCGAAGTCCTGAATTCGGTGCGCATCGGAGCTGACGGCGACGAGCACGCGTTCGTCTTTCGCCATCTGGCAATAGACGTCGAGCAAATCCAGCCGCTCGGGATGGGCATTCAGCTCAAGAAAGCAGCCGCGGCGGCGCGCTTGGCGGATTATCTTCAGCATGTCCACGTCATAGGGTTCGCGCGTTTCGAGCAGGCGCCCGGTGGGGTGCGCGAGGATGGTGAAGTGCGGATGCTCCATCGCGCGCAGGATGCGCTCGGTTTGCTGCGCGCGCGCGAGATTGAACTTGCTGTGCACGGCGCCGACCACGAGATCGAGCTCACCGAGCAGATCGTCGGGCAGGTCGAGTGCACCGTCCTCGAGGATGTCCACCTCGATACCCTTTAGGAGCGTAATGCCCTTGAGCTTCTCATTCAGCCGGTCTATCTCCTGCATCTGCCGGCGCAGGCGTTGGGGATCGAGGCCCTTGGCGACGGTGAGGCGCCGCGAATGCTCGGTGATCGCAAGATACTCAAGGCCGCGCGCTTTCGCCGCCTCGGCCATCTCGGCAAGCGTGTGCCGGCCGTCGGTGGCCTTGGTGTGCGCGTGCAGGTCGCCTTTGAGGTCTGAAAGTTCGACGAGCTTCGGCAGTTTGCCCGCGCGTGCGGCCTCGATCTCGCCGCGGTTCTCGCGCAGCTCGGGCGCGATCCACGGTAGCCCCACGGCGCGGTAGACCGATTCCTCGGTCTCGCCCCCGATGCGCTTTGAGCCGCGAAACACACCGTACTCATTGATCTTAAGGCCGCGTTCCTGACCGAGACGGCGAATCTCGATGTTATGCGCCTTGGAACCGGTGAAATACTGCAATGCCGCGCCGAAGGAGGCTTCCTCGACTACACGCACATCCACCTGTAGGCCCGATTTCAGAATCACAGTCGAGCGCGTGCTTCCCTTCGAGAGTACATCCTTAACCTCGTCGTAAGCGGCGAAGCGCTCCATCGCCTTCGCGGCGTCGGTTGCCGTCACAACAATATCGAGATCGCCCACGGTTTCCTTGCAGCGACGGTAGCTGCCCGCGAGTACGACTTGCTGCGCGCTTGGAATCTTCTCCAGATAGCGCTTGAGCGGTTCGGCGTATTGCGCGGCGATAGCGAGCTTGAAGCGCCCGCGTTCGGTGACGTGCGTCTCGATGGCCTCGAGAATCGTCTGCTCGGTTTTGGGGCCGAAGCCGGGGAGCGCACGGATGCGCCCGTCGTATGCGGCACGCGCGAGCTGTTCGACCGTTTGCACGTCGAGTTCGTGGTAGAGCGTGCGCACGCGCTTCGGGCCAAGCCCGGGAATCTTGAGCAACTCAGTGATCGTCGGCGGTGTTTGTTTGCGAAGTTTCTCGAGCGTGCGACACGTGCCGCTCTCGACGATTTCTTCGATCATGGCCGCGAGATCCTCGCCGATGCCGGGCAGCTCGGTGAGATCCTCGCTCTTCGCGACCATGTCCGCGACCGGTACGCCCATACCCTGGAGCTGGCGCGCGGCGTTGCGGTAGGCGCGCACCCGAAATGGGTTCGCGTTCTCGATCTCCAGCAGATCGGCAATCTCCTCGAAGATCGCGGCGACGTCGGCGTTGTGAACAGGCATAATCTATTTCTTCGGCGTCTCAACAAGTTTTATACTCCTGACGACGGCACATCGCGAGTGTTGCCGGATCCCAGATGAGCCACGGTCTTATGAAGCAGAGCGTATTTTCCGGTACCCTAGGCAACGAAATTCTGAAAACAGCGAGAGGTAAACGATGCGAATCCTGCACACGATGCTCCGGGTCGGCGATCTGGAGCGCTCGATCAAGTTCTATACCGACGTGCTCGGCATGCGCTTGTTACGCAGGAAGGACTATCCGGAAGGAAAATACACGCTCGCGTTTCTGGGTTACCAGGACGAGTCCGAGGGCGCCGTGCTCGAACTCACTTATAACTATGGTGTGGATCGATACGAGTTGGGTACCGCGTATGGGCATGTGGCCATCGAGGTGGACGATGCCTACAAGGCGTGCGATGAGATCAAGCGCCGCGGTGGCAAGGTGACGCGCGAGGCGGGGCCGGTCAAGCACGGGACGACGGTCATCGCGTTCGTTGAGGATCCGG
>JBGPGJ010000106.1:0-6441 GCA_041483795.1 Sulfurifustaceae bacterium | reverse complement strand
GGATATTTGCGCAAAACGCGTAACGAAGAATCCCACATGCCGGCATGCTGGTTGATCCCGCCGTTCCCGTCTTCGCAAGTCATCAGGATCGTTCCCCTGCTGTTGACGGCAACGCTCGGCGGTTCCTGCGCTTCCGGCTTGGACACGAGAGTCCGCGGGCTTATCTGCGTGAACTGTTGCGCGGCCTCAATATCCAGCCACGCGTAGTACACGTCGTGGTGCCAATCTCCGCCGAGATTGGGTCGGGGCGGATTTCCGGAGCTGCCCCATACCACGAGCAGCCTGTCGCCGACCCGGACCACATCGATTCCATGCTGCCACGCGCGGTGGTCTTCAGCGTGGTCCCCGGCGTCGCTGCCGAACGACGCCGTTTGCGCCAGACCGAGGAAGATGAATGCGAGGACAATCCGACGCATGGTTTTTCTTCTTAATTCGTCAGCCGATTTAGCGATTGCTTTAATCCGGGAGCGGTGCGCCCGCGACGAGGATTTCGACGCGAGCAATGTGGCCTGCCTGGTCGTGTGTCACGTAAAGGCGACGCGCTTTCTGCCAGCGTTCCACTGCAAGCGGATCCATGCCGAAATCCCGCCCGATCTCTGTAGATGTTACCGCAGATCTGGCGGTGCGCTGCTCAATTCCGCGGAAGCGAATGATGTTGTAGATCGCCCATAATACGAGGCTCCCGCCCAACAGTAAGATGACCAGACTATACGCGCCCAGCAGCCTGATCACGTCGTGATAGCCTCCTAGCACGATCATGTACTTGTAGGCCTGTTGTATGCCGAGCAACCATGCAAAGAGCGCAAGCACAGGCAACCAGAGGTAGAACCATAACCCCCAGAAGATCAGGGTCAGCGCGCCGTAAATCGTCTGTTGCTGCCACGACTGCAGATCGGGACGCTCAATAATCGTGGGTTTCAGGGCAAAATGCCGCGATCCGGGCTTGTCCATCGTGCCCTCCTTTGAGAATGTCGCAGCAGCGCACGCGGCACCGCAACGACCGTCGTGACCATGTTGAGCATCCAATACGCGAGCGGGTACCAGATCATCCAGTAGAACCCTCTGAGCAGGCGGATGTCGTAGCGTGAATCGAGCGCCAGACTCACACCGATCTGCAGCAAGCACGTCGTCCCCACCATGACGCCGTTCCATCCCGATAAAAATGCGGACACGCGGTACTCCGGTGGTAAATCAATGACCATGCCGATAAGCCAAAGCGTGGCCATGACCAGCATGCTGTAAGCCCACGTGATGCTCGTAAGGTACTCGAGCAGCACTGGCCACATGCGCCGCGCCTTCCAGATATACCCGATGCGCCGGTTCTTGAGCAACACTTGAATGCCGCCGGTCGCCCAGCGCAGCCGCTGCCGCCACAGGCCGCGCAGCGTTTCGGGGGCCAGAATCCAGCAGCACGCCTTCGGCTCGAAGCGCACGTCCCAATGCCGCACCTGCAGCTTCCAGCTCACATCGATATCCTCGGTAAGCATGTCGGGGCTCCAGTAGCCGACATCGTGCAGCGCCGCTTTGCGGAAGCACGCCACCACACCCGAGACGGTGAAAATGCGACCGTACGTGCGCTGCGCGCGTTTGATGAGTCCGATGATCGAAGAGTACTCGCCTACCTGCACCCGGCCGAGCATGGTTGAGCGGTTGCGGACGCGCGGATTACCCGTGACAGCTCCGACGCGCGGTCTCGCGAGAAAGTGCACCATCATCCATGTGAGCGCCTGCGGGTCAAGCAGTGCATCGGCGTCAATGCCAACCAGATACTGCGCCGGGGTCATCATGGACGCTGTCGTGAGCGCGATCGCCTTGCCTTGGTTGTTCGCGAAGTGGATCACCCGCACTTGCGGGTGCTGCGCAGCGAGCGAGTCAAGAATCTGCGGCGTCTTGTCAGTACTGCCATCATCCACCAGCAGGATGTCAAAATTGGGGTAGGTCGATGCGAGCAGGTACTCGACCGTGTCCATAATGTCGCGTTCCTCGTTGTGACAGGGCACAACAATGGTGACCAGCGGATGCTCGGGGAGCACAGGCGGCTTGTCGGGGAGACCACGGGGAGGCCGCTCGTAGCGGAAGTAATAGAACACCGCGCCAATCATCCACAGGTGCGCCATGAACAGCGGATAGTAGTAAGAGAATGCCGAGAAAGCTTTGAACGCGGAAATTGCGAAATCGGACATTCTTCGGTCCTAACGCGGGTAGATCCGCAACGACATCGCCGGCGCGATCCTTGCAAGCGACGGGCGGTCATGCAGGAAATCGTCGGTGTAATAACCGAAATTGAGCGCGCCGCCGAGTTGCAACGCGCGCATTTGCCTTGCCAGAACCTCCCCCGGCAAGTTCTGCGGCGCGCGAGAATAGTATTTCTGCTGGTTGTGCAGCATGAACACCACCTTGCGCCGCGCGCCCGACTCGCCCGTCATGCGTTCCACGCGTGCGATCAGAGCCGCGAGCCGCGCGTCCGGATCGGTAGCGCCTTCGAGAACCGGCATCGCCATCAACGCCACCTGGTCGTAATCCTCCGCGAACGCCGCAAGTGTCCGCGCAAACCGCTTCTCCCCTTCCGGATTGAGCGCTGCTTCGACAACCAGGTTGCGCGCAGTGCTCAGCGGCGCGCGAAACATGCGCACGCGCGCTGCGAGTTGCTGTGTGAACTCGATTTCAAGCTCGTCTCGCTGTGGTTCATGGTGGGGCTCGTCGTAGAACGTTATGCCATCAAAACTTGCGTAACGCGCCAAGTCCTCGTAGATCTCGGAGACGAGTGTGCGCATCTCCGGTTCGAATAGCGGCAACCGCTGAAAGTCCGCACCCGGTCCGCGCTCGGCAAGCGGATGTTGTTGCGGAAGGCGAAATGCCGTCACCGGCAGTACTGCGGACACCTTGACGTCATCGCGCGTCACGAGCTGCCACGCCACGCGGTTGAACAGGTCAGCGCGCATCGGCAGGTGCCGGTTGGGAAAATAGAGCGCATCGGCAACGCCGTCACCGTCGGTGTCCGCGAATGCCTTCAGATAGACGTGTGTCGGCTTGAGCACCTCGATGCGATCGAGGAGTGCCGACAGGTTGTGCTCCTGCTGCGCAGGGTCTTGGTCGTAGACGTCGTCGAGAGCGACCTGTACTACGCGCACAGGCTCGGGATATTGCTGGCCACGCACCACTGCGATGAAATCGGCAAGCGCAGGATTGTGCACGATCAGAGTTCGCCGCACGGCAGTAAGCGGCAGGTTCGCGGTATTCACCCCATCCTCGAGCGTGAGCGCGATCGGCATGTCCAGTTCTTCCGCCATGCGCACCAGTTCTTCGTTGTAGCTCCCGTAAGGCCACACGATAGTGCGCGGGCGGTGTCCGGTTTCGCGCTCAATCACGCGCATGTTGCGCGCCAAATCCGCGCGCACCCGCGCCCGCCAGCTTGCGTCGTCCTCGTAGGCGCCGGTCGCGGCATCGAAGATGCGGGCCGTGGCCGCGGGCTGCAGGTTCCCTTGCGGATTGGCTGGCACCCCGCGGTGCAGATCGTAGCTGTGCGAGGCGATTTCGACCAAGCCTGAAGCCGCCATTTCGCGCAACTCGCCCCAGGTCGGGAAGCTGGCGTCGGTTATGGTGCTTTTTTCCCCGTACCAAATCGTTTCAATTCGCCGGGTATCGATCCACGCGCCGACTACTGCCAGCACCGCGGGAAAATGGTATTCGCGCAATAGTGGATAAACACGGGTGTAGAAAGAGAAATAAGAGTCGTCGAAAGTGAGCAGCACGGCCTTCGCGGGCAGCGGCTTGCCGCCCTGGCGTGCCTGGACGATTTGGCCGAGGCTCACCGGCGTGTAGCCGTTCCCGTGCAGCCACGCGAATTGCGCCGCAAGTTCGGCGGCATCCACCGCATACGGGTCGGCGTAACCCCGCACGTCGTCGCGCACTTCATGGTAGCAAAGCGCGATGAACGCGCCCGGTGTGGCTGCAGGGTCGGAAGCAGCCGCACCGGAAGTAGCTGCGGTTGCCGCGTGCGAAGCCAACATCGGTAACACCAGCAGGAGCCTATTAAACCAGCGCATGTCAGAATCTCCAGTCCACATGGAAATAGCCGTAATAATGCGTGGTCTGCACACCGTCGTACGGGTGCAGACTGCGCCCGACGCCATAACGAAACGTGAGCCGATCATCCGCTGTCCATTCCTGTTCGTAGCGCAAGTTGGTAACGGGTCGGGTGCCGAACCCTTGTTGCCAGTAGTCGCCGACGGTGACCGCCAGACGATGACGAAACGCGCGCGTATAGCGGCGCCACTGCAGCCACTCATTATCGAATTCCAGCGTCGGAGAAAAATCGCGCGAAGGGTTGAAATACGGTGCGCCGGCGAGTGAATTGCGCGACGCATATAGCCCGGCGGTAACCTCGAGCTTGTAGACCGGGCCGGCAATCACGCGCTCGGTCCAATGGGCCTGAGTGATGTCGCGATTGTTGCCGTCGCTGAATCCTTGGTAGGCAAACAAAACCCCCGCGTTGCGGGATTCATGTGCGCGCCAGATGACTTCGCCTTGTGCGCTCCACGCATTGATTCCGAAAAGGCGCGCCTGCAATGGAATATCGTTCTCCGAGGAGTCGAGCTTGCCGCGAAAAGTCCAGTAGTCATTGGGTGTGAGCGCGAGCGATCCGGACACTCCCGTCTCGCTCTCGTTGAGTCCGTGGGAAAGCTCGCCGGTTGCGGTCACCAGCGGCGAGCGGTACTCGAGCCCTACACCGGCACGCTCGCGCCGGCCGATGCCGTTGTCGAACTTTGCTTGCGCGTCGTAAAGGTGCGCAAAGGCGCGGTACTGATAAGCGAGAGGACTCGAGTATAGCCACGACTCGACTGCGTAATCGCGCGTTCCCGTCGGAGCGCTGCCGCCGTTGGAACTGCCGATTGTGCCGTCCACAATCAGCTCGCGCATGTTATGGACCTGCCATAAACGCGCGGCGCGCACCACGTGCCCCTCTTCGGGAGCAACCGCTTGCGCGGCGGCAAGCGCCTGCTCGGCGGCGCGGTAATCGTGCATTTCCAGCAGTGCGCCGGCGCGCTCAGCAAGCGCGCCGCTCTCGTAGGACTCAGCCGCAAGCACCCAACGCAACTCCTCTTCAGCGGTACGCGGCCAGCCGCGGGCACGCATGCTGCTCGCAAGGTTGGTGCGAACGTCCATGTTGAACGGCGCCCGTGCAGACAATTGGCTCAATCTTTGCTCGGCTTCGCCGGGACGATTGGCCATCAGCGGCGCCATTGCACGCGCAATCAATACTCGCGTATAAGCGGGGTTCTCGTGGGTGGTGACTGCGCTCCACGCGCCGATCCACTGGGGCGTGTCCGCCACCACGCGTTCTATGAGCGCGAGCGCCGCCTCGTGTTCTTCGCTCTCGGCCAGCGCGTAGAACAGACCGAGTTGCGACCCCAGGTTGTCGGGATCGACGGCAAGTGCTTCGCGATACAGATCGCGCGCGCGTTCCGGTCGCTCCAGGTAAAGGTAGGCGGAGGCTGCCGCGGCCTTGGCGTATGCAGGCACTTCAGCATTGCGAGATGCGATCGCCTCGTACAGCGCCACCGCTTCCTGCATACGATAACGTCCACGGAACGCAGCAATGCGATCGAGTGCAAGCTGCCGCTCGCTTACAGAGAGTTCCGCGGCCGGATCCAGGGCATGCTGGCCGGCCGCCTCGCTTTCGTCGAGCGCTGCGTCGAGCGCTGCGAAACGCTCAGGTCCGCGCCCGGTGTCGGCGGCGATCGCACCCCAGCGGATCTGATGCGCGGTGCGGTCAGCGGCGATCGCCTCGCGTTCGCGCGGCTCGAGCAGTCCGGGGTTGCGATCCGCAAGCTCGATGGCGAGTTGCGGTGCGCCGATGCGTGCGAGAATTAGGATTTTGCCTCGCAATGCGGCGCGATTCGCCGGTTCTTTAGCGAGGATCGCCTGATAGGCTGCCAACGCGCCGAAATAATCCTGCCTGGCTGTGGCCACGTCGGCATAGGCTTCGAGCACATCGGCTCGGTGCGGAAACTGCGAACTCAAACGTACTACGATCGCCGCGGCCTCCTCGGGCTTTCCCGCATCAGTGAGAGTGAGAGCAAGCCCAATCTGCGGCTCCACCCGGGCGGCTGACCGCTCGATCGCTTCCCGGTACAGTGCTTCGGCCAGAGCGAACCGTTGCAGGCGGCGAGCCGAGCCTGCCAGGCTCTCAAGGACATAAGAAGGCGCTTTCGCGCGATTGATTCTGCCGAGCAGCTCGAGTGATGCGGTGTGGTCTTCGGCCCAGCCGAGTACGACTGCGTAATCGCCCAGGATGTCCTGGCGGTCCGGAAAACGCTCGACCAGCGAGCGCAGCGCAACGAGCGCCTCCGCCGTTCGGCCCGCGCGTGCGTCCTGGACCGCGTGGCGATACAGCGTATCTACAGTCTCAACCGTGACGATGTCGGCACTGCCCGCGCG
>JBGPGJ010000105.1:0-6463 GCA_041483795.1 Sulfurifustaceae bacterium | reverse complement strand
GCCAAAGATCGCCCGCAGGAGTCGGTCGTGGAGAAAAAAATTCGCACGGAGAAGGACAGTTTGGGTACGTACCCCGTGCCTGACGAAGCTTGGTACGGTATCCAGACCGCGCGCGCGATCGACAACTTCCCCATCTCCGGCCGCCGCGCCGATCCTGATTTCATCGTCGCCCATGTGCGCATCAAGCGCGCGGCGGCCGTCGCCAACCGCGCCGCGGGTTGGCTCGAAGCCCGACTGGCCGACGCCATCGTGAACGCCTGCGATGCCATCCTCGCCGGCCAGCATCGCGACCAGTTTGTCGTGGATCGCTTCCAGGCCGGGGCCGGCACCTCGCATAACATGAACGCGAACGAGGTCATCGCCAATCTTGCGAACGTCGCGCTCGGCGGCAACAAGGGCGCGTACAAACCGGTACACCCCAACGATCACGTGAACATGGGACAAAGCACCAACGACACGATTCCAACCGCGATCCGGCTCGCGGCGCTGGCGAAGTTACCCCGGCTGCTCGATGCGCTGCATGCAATGGCCGCTGAATTCGAAGTACTGGGCGAACGCGAAGCGGCGACAGTGAAAAGCGGACGTACCCATTTACAAGACGCCGTGCCGACGACGCTCGGACGCGAGTTCCATGCGTACGCCTGGACGCTACGCCGGTGCGCCCATGCGCTGCGTGCGACGGCGCCATTCCTTCGCGAAGTCGGGCTAGGGGGTTCGGCCGTCGGCACCGGCCTCAATACCGCACCCGGCTACGCCGCGCGCGTGGCCGAAGAACTGGCGCGCCTCACGGACGAACCGATTCGCCCGGCGGGAAATCTCGTCGCGCAGATGCAGTCCATGCATGACCTGCAGCAACTTTCGAACGCGATTCGCGCGACGGCGCTCGAACTCACGCGGATCAGCAACGACCTGCGCTTACTCGCTTCCGGACCGCGCACCGGATTGGCCGAGATCGAGCTGCCCGCGGTGCAGCCGGGTTCGAGCATTATGCCGGGAAAGGTGAATCCCGTAATGTGCGAGATGTTGAACCAGGTTTGCTATCAGGTGCTCGGGCAGGATCACGCCGTGGCGATGATGACGCAGGCCGGGCAGCTCGAACTGAACGTCATGATGCCGGCGCTCGGGAGCGCGCTCTTCGACGCCATGGACTGGCTTACCAATGCCGTCAGCGCCGTCACGGAGAAAGGATTAAAAGGACTCAAAGCGGACCGGGACCGCTGCCGCGAATATGCACACGCCAGCACCGGACTCGCGACCTTACTCAACGGCGCGATCGGTTACGCCGCGGCAGCGGACGTGGCGAAGGAATCGGTACGCACCGGCCAGCCGGTGCGCGAGTTAGTGGCGGAAAGGAATCTGATGCACGCAGACGAATTCGACCGCCTGGTGGAACAGGCCGCGGTCGAGGGCAACCTCCCGCGACGCTAGCAGACTCGACTGCATCGGTTGTTAATGAGCGGCCCTGTTCGAATTCCGGAGCGAGGCAGCGATCGCTTGTTACTGAACATCAATCGTCCTACCCGTTCCGGGGGTGCTTTGCGTATAGCGGTCGGCGACTGCCCGCCGGAGTTGTCGGATAAAATACCCACGGTTACCGAAAATTGGCACGTTGACAATTCACGTCACCGGCACAGTGGTGCTGAAACGTGAAATGAAAATTGTAGGAGCGGTGTGACGCCCGCTACAATAATCGCCTAGACTCGGGCATTGCAGGGGTGGGGTGTTGATTACATTAAACGTACCGCCGTTGACCAAGCGCGTATTGTCGGATGTCGAGCTCCGACCGTCGCACGTGGAAAAGCTGATTTCCGAATTGCCGATGCTCAACGTCGTCGAGACCAGCCGCAAACTGTTCTCGATGATAAACGTCAACAACCGTATTGAAATCGAAGATCGCGCGCGGCTCGAGTTGCTTGAGCTGTACCGCAAGCCGGTGCATAGCCTCGCCGTCGAGCTGCAAAAGCAGTACCTCGGCCAACCGTTGCCCTTGACCGACCGCCAAAAGATCGCGGCCGAACAGAACCGCCAGTTTCAGATCGAGATGGCGTTCGGCTACAAGCGCATGGTGTTAATTGACGCCTCGAATCCACCGTCCGGCGAGCACCCGCCGCACGAGACGGCGCTTGCGATCCAGCGCGCGATCCGGCATCTGGCCGAAGCGATCGCCAGTTCTTACGAGATCTACTCGCCGTATCCGCTCGGTGCGTGGCAGGAAATTCACGCGCTGTATTGTTACGCCGAACTTCGTGGACTCACGGACGCGCAGGTCGAAGACCCGCTCAATAAGACCTTGCCTACAAGCAGTGTGGCGCACGTGTACAAACAGGCGCTGTTGCTCGATCTCGCCGACCCCTATCACTTGCCGGCGCGGCTGACGGACAAAGTGCAAAACTACCTCGACCGGTGGGCCAACCTAACGGTTATTCTTCCCGCCACCCAAACCTTCGATCCCACGTGCCAGTTTCTGATCGGACAAAACGCGGACCACGCCGGCATCGCCTACACAACCGAAACGACGCTCGAGACACCCGAACTTTACCGCCTGCTCAACACTGTGGAACTGGTGCGGGGGGTGCACACGCAGCTCACCACGTTGCAACGCGGTGAGCGCCCGGCGGCCGATGGTCTCGAGGAAACGTTCTTTGGAGAGGAGGCACCGGACCTGCTGCGACGACTGATCAATGTCTGGGGTCTGCACCCCAAGCGCGGCTTCCGCCGCAACCGGCGCACACAAGATAAAATGGATGTTGCCATCGGCATCAACGCCATCAACTACTGGCTGAACGGCGGCTCGCGCTTTGTCGTCAGCTCCACCTTCGTTGGCCCGACGCTGAAACGCACATTGGTCGGACTAAACGAACCCAAGGTGCTGCACATCGAACAACCGGATCTGGAATACGCCATTTGGGACGTGCTGGACGAAAGCGCCGGCGGTTTCTCGCTCGCGCGCCAGGGCCTGATCCGCACGCGCGTGCGCGTGGGCGATCTGCTCGCGGTGCGCATTCCCGGCGCCATCAATCCGTGGAATCTCGCGGCGATACGCTGGGCCAGGAGCGCGAGCCCCTCGGAGATCGAAATCGGCGTGCAGCGTCTCGCGCCCACGGCCGAGGCGGTGGTGATCAAGCTCATCACCGACGAGGGCAAGGAAAGCGATTTTCTACCCGCGCTGCGATTGCCGGAGATCAAGGCCCTTAACCAGGCGCCTTCGCTCATCGCCCACCGCGGTGTATTCCGAGCGCAACGCGAAATCTACCTGGACGACGGGTTGCACTTGTATCGCATCGTCGCGACGCAAGCGCTTGAAGTTACTTCCGCCTTCGAGCGCTTCCAGTTTCAGATATTGCCGGCTTGACGGAACGCGGCGCGGCGCGCCAGTGGGGCAAGGTCGCCGTCACCTGCGCGCCGAGCAGCGTGATGACCCAGCAGAGATAAATCCAGATCAGAAACACCGGCAGCGCCGCCACCGCGCCATAAATCGCCCGGTAGGTCGAGAACGACACCACGAACGCGCCAAAGACGCGCTTGGCGATCTCGAACAACACGGTGGCAACGATCGCGCCGACCAACGCATGCCGCCAGCGCACCGGGCAGTTCGGCACCACCGTGTACAGCAACAGAAACGTCGCCCATTCGAATGCAATCGGTGCGACCGCCAGCGGCGCCGAACGTATCCCACGGGCGACGGGCTCCTGCGCGAACAACGGCAACGACGCCACGTAGGAGGTGATCGAAAGCGACAATCCCATCAACACCGGCCCGAGCGTGATCACGGCCCAGTAGGCCATGAAGCGGCGCGCCAGCTTGCGTTGGCGGCGCACGTGCCAGATGTCGTTGAAGGCGTGTTCGATGGTTGCAATCAACATCACGGCGGTCACGAATAAAAATAACGAACCCCACGCCGTGAGCCGCCCGGCATTGGCCGCGAATTGCTGGAGGTAACGACTCACCACGTCGCTCGCCGCCGGCACAAAATTGCCGTAAACAAATCCCTGGACCGCCGCCATCCACAACTCGAACACGGGGAACACGGAAAGCATCGCGAAGCCCACCGCCGTCAGCGGAACGATCGCGAGCACGGTGGTAAAAGCGAGCGCGCCGGCGACTCGCGTGCAGCGATCCCGAACGTAGCGCCGCCCAACCGTCTGTACGAAACGTCCGAGGGTGTGCAAAGAAGTGATGGCTGGACTCATAGGCACGATCATAAGCACCGTCGCAAAGTACAAACAGAAAGGGGGCCACACGGCCCCCTTTCTCGCCGCAACGATTTTCGCTTATTTCGAACCGTAGCGCGCCAAGTAATCCAGATCGGATTTTTCCGTGACGCCGAGTTGCCACGCCCCGCGTGTCCTGGCGTGCTTTACCGCCGCGTCCCTATCGGCGCTCGAGGGATTCTTTTCAATCGAGAATACCTGACCCGGCTCGATCAGGTCGGCATCCTTGATCTTGTCGCGGTTGGCCTTGAAAATGACCGGCCACTGATATGGATTGCCGTAGATCGTCGGTTTCCCCGAGATCCCCCAGAGGTGGTCTCCGCGCACGACGTTATACGACATCGTCGCGGGAGCCGCCTTGGCCACTGGCGCCGGTGCCGCCGGTTTGGTTTCGGCCACCGCTTTGGTTTCGGGCTTGGTTTCCTGAGTCGGCGTACTGGCGCAGCCGGCCATAAACAACGTCACCACAGCGAGGGACAGGATACGGCTGGTGAGATTTCCCATTGCTACCTTCTCCTCTATTATTGACTGGTATTGACTGGAGTCGCCTGCGTAAACTGAATAGCGCAAACTTAGCACCGGCTTTCCGCCGCTGTCAAGAAAAAATCTGCGCCAAAATGTTGAAAAGGCGCCATTCGTCGTATTTCTGGCTACGGTCTTCCCATGATAACGATTTATCACAACCCCAAATGCGCGAAGTCGCGCGAAACCCTGAAACTGCTCGAGGAGCGCGGTATCAAACCGCGTATCATTGAGTACCTTAAAATACCGCCGTCGCAGACCGAACTGAGGCGCCTGCTCAAACTTTTGGGACTCACGCCGCGAGAACTCGTGCGCCGCAAAGAGCCCGAATACAAACAAGCCAAACTTGACGAGGCGACCGACGCCGAGATCCTGCGCGCGATGGTCAAGCACCCCATCCTCATTGAGCGTCCGATTGTGGTTGCCGGCACTAAGGCCGCCCTCGGACGGCCACCGCAAAACGTTCTGAAAATTCTCTGACTAATGGCGGACATCCTGATTCTTTACTACAGCCGCTACGGCGCCGTGGCCGAAATGGCCAATCACATCGCGCGCGGTATCGAGAGCGTCGCCGGCGCACAAGCGCGTCTGCGCACCGTGCCGCAAGTCGCGCCCACGACGCAGGCGGCCGCGCCGCCGGTCCCGCCCGAGGGTGCGCCCTACGTCACGCTCGACGATCTCAAGGAGTGCATCGGGCTCGCGCTCGGCAGCCCCACGCGTTTCGGCAATATGGCCGCACCGATAAAACATTTCCTTGACGAAACCGGCGCGCTCTGGGCCTCGGGCGCGCTCGTGGGAAAACCGGCCGCGGTGTTCACCTCCACTTCCAGCGCCCATGGCGGTCAGGAAACGACCCTGCTATCGATGATGCTGCCGCTGCTACATCACGGGATGGTGATTGTCGGACTGCCCTACACCGAAGCGGCGCTCATGCGGACGCAGAGCGGTGGCACGCCTTACGGCGCGAGCCACGTTGCCGGACCGGACAGCAAACTCCCGTTGACGAACGACGAAAAAACACTGTGTCAGGCGCTTGGTGCGCGACTTGCGCGCACGGCGCTCGCGCTCGCGAAGGGGTGATCGCGCTCCCGCGCGATTGTGGTGTATGAACTATTACTTGCGGTTCTCGCACCGCGGGCGAGATACGTTTCTTTGTAGCGGACAAAGAAATGTATCCCAAAGAAAACCGCCCCCGATCGCTTCACCGCGCACACTACGCGCGGTGCCCTGCGCTTCTCGCCAACACCGGGCGCGAGACCAACTCGCCGAGCGCATAAAACGCGCTACGGGCTCGACACGGTCTCGCGAGTGCTCCCGGTGTTGTCTGCGGTGCTCGGCGAAGCTCAACGGGGGTTGACGCAAACACAACTCAAACCGAAGTGAGAAAGCCTTCATTAGCCGGCTGCGATTAACGTGTTGTTGAGCCGCGCCAACCTGAGACCAGACCGTGAAGCGCCTGCGACGTTTCACGGCGTCGGCTCGAACAACTGTTATGTGATAAGCCGAAACTGAATATTTGTGTCGCATTTTTTCTAAGATGAAGGGCAGTGCGATTCGTAGTTATCTATGTCCTCATCAGGAAACTTCTGGTGAAACAGGATTGTAGCTTTCTCTATCGCATCATTTTGCGAGTCAGCTTCAACCTCAAATTCCGCAGGCGGTTTCTTTTGCGGTCTGCGGTCATCAAAGAACGTTATTTTGAATGTACGCATACAATGAACCTCCTCTTC
>JBGPGJ010000104.1:0-6480 GCA_041483795.1 Sulfurifustaceae bacterium | reverse complement strand
GTTTGACCCCGATCGGCGCCGCATAAGAAAAAAAGAAAACCCGGCGAGGCCGGGTTTGGCAATCCGTCAGTAGTGGACGACGCCGACTACTTGGAAAGAGCGTGAATGTTCGATGCCTGCGGACCTTTGGGTCCCTGCTGAACCTCGAACTCTACCTGTTGACCTTCCTTAAGAGTTTTATAGCCATCCATTTCGATCGCGGAGTAGTGCGCGAACACATCGTCTCCACCGTCGCCAGGCGTGATAAAACCGTAACCCTTGCTGGCGTTGAACCACTTCACCGTTCCAGTTGCCATACCTCTCCTCCTACCGCGGCAAAGCCGCTTGTTACCGACTGCTGGTGTGAACCCCCGTACCTATCCGGCGGGCACGGCAAGCGCGGATAATCATCCTCCCGCCATTTCCGGCAAGTCAAGCATTCAACGTCTGCGCGTAGGCAGGATATGCGTTGTTTTTTGCACAATTTTCATGCCATTTCGGTCGGGGTTGAAATTTCGATCTGGCCCCGCACAATGGGGGTAGCACGGATTTTCCCTGCTGGGTGGAACAGCGAGATTCGGTTCGGCGGAATGAGCGAGAAACAACCCCAAACTCTGGACGGCCTGGTTGTTCAGGAAACGAAGCCCAAGCTTCAGAAGCCGCCGTTTTATAAAGTGATTTTGCTCAACGACGACTACACTCCCATGGAGTTTGTCGTCGCCATCCTACAACGCATCTTCTATAAGAGTCGGGAAGAGGCGACCCGGATCATGCTGCATGTGCATCAGCAGGGTATCGGCGTTTGCGGCGTATTCACCTGGGAGGTGGCGGAGACCAAGGTGCGGCAGGTGCTCGATTTTGCCAAGGAAAATCGGCATCCCCTGAAGTGCACCCTGGAACCGGAATGATTTTTGTATGTACTAAGATATAGGGGGGCGGAACCCCCGGAGGCCGCAGCCATGTTGTCCCAGGAGCTTGAGTTTTCGTTAAATAACGCCTTTCAGCGCGCACGCGAGAGGCGTCATGAGTTCATTACGGTGGAGCATTTGCTCGCCGCGCTTTTGGACAACCCCACGGCGGCGCGCGTGTTACGCGCCTGCAGCGGCAACATTGACGAACTACGCCGGCACCTCATTACCTTTCTCGACGAGAACGTCCCCAAGCTCCCCCCGGGGAGCGAGATCGATACCCAGCCGACCATCGGTTTTCAGCGCGTGATCCAGCGTGCGGTGTTGCACGTGCAGGGCGTGGGCAAGAAAGAGGTCACGGGCGCGAACGTACTGGTCGCCATTTTCGGTGAGAAGGAATCGCACGCGGTCTATTTTCTGCACAAACAGAACATCAGTCGCTTCGATATAGTGAACTACATCTCGCACGGCATCTCCAAGGTGCCGAGCGAAAACCCGGGCGAGACACCGGCCGCCGAGGAAGGCGAGGAAGCTGTCAACGCGGAGCGTAGCCCGCTCGACGTGTTCTGCATTAACCTGAACGAGCAGGCGCGCGCCGGAAAGATCGATCCGCTAATCGGACGCGACCGTGAAGTCGAGCGCACGATTCAGATTTTGTGCCGCCGGCGCAAGAACAATCCGCTCTTCGTCGGCGAGGCCGGCGTGGGCAAGACCGCGATCGCCGAGGGATTGGCGAAGAAGATCGTGGACGCCGAGGTGCCGGAGGTGCTCTCGAACGCCACGATCTATGCGCTCGACATGGGCGCACTGCTCGCCGGTACGAAGTACCGCGGCGACTTCGAGAAACGTCTCAAGGCGGTGCTTGCGCAGTTGAAGAAACAAGAACACTCGGTGCTGTTTATTGACGAGATCCACACGATTATCGGTGCCGGCGCCGCTTCGGGCGGCGCCATGGACGCCTCGAATCTATTGAAGCCCGCACTTTCCACCGGCGAACTGCGTTGCATCGGCTCGACCACGTATCAGGAATACCGCAACATCTTCGAGAAGGATCGCGCGCTGTCGCGCCGCTTCCAGAAGATTGACGTCAGCGAGCCCTCGGTCGAGGAAACGGTCGAGATTCTGCGCGGTCTCAAGAATCGCTTCGAAAGCCATCACGGCGTGCGCTACACCCAGCAGGCGCTGCGTTTGGCGGCCGAGCTATCCGCGCGCTACATCGGCGACCGGCACCTGCCGGACAAAGCAATTGACGTGATTGACGAGGCCGGCGCCTCGCAACAACTGCTGCCGCCGGCGCGGCGCAAGAAGACTATTGGCGCGCACGACATCGAGGATATCGTGGCCAAGATGGCGCGCATTCCGCCCAAGACGGTCTCGTCCTCGGACAAGGAGACGTTGAAGAGCCTCGAACGCGATCTCAAGATGACGGTGTTCGGTCAGGACGAGGCGATCGGGGCGCTCGCCACCGCGATCAAGCTCGCGCGCGCCGGCCTGCGGGCGTTGGAAAAGCCAATCGGTTCGTATCTGTTCTCGGGTCCGACCGGTGTCGGTAAGACCGAGGTGACGAAACAACTCGCGCGTGTCCTCGGGTTGGAGCTGATTCGCTTCGATATGTCCGAATACATGGAGCGCCATACGGTGTCGCGCCTGATCGGCGCGCCGCCGGGATACGTCGGCTTCGATCAGGGGGGCCTGCTCACCGAGGCGATCACCAAACACCCGCACGCGGTACTGTTGCTGGATGAGATTGAAAAGGCGCATCCGGATGTGTTCAACCTGCTGTTGCAGGTGATGGACCACGGCACGCTCACGGACAATAACGGCCGCAAGGCGGATTTCCGTAACGTCATTATCGTCATGACGACGAACGCGGGTGCCGAACGGATTGCGCGAACCTCGATCGGGTTCACCCAGCAGGACCACGCGGGTGACGATATGCAGGAAATCAAGAAGATGTTCAACCCCGAGTTCCGCAACCGCTTGGATGCGACCATCCGCTTCAAGGCGCTCGACGAGCAGACGATCATGCATGTCGTGAACAAATTCATCACCGAGCTCGAGGCGCAGCTGTCGGACAAGCACGTCACCCTCGAGGTGGACGAGCCGGCGCGGACGTGGTTGGCGAAGAATGGCTACGATCCGACGATGGGTGCGCGCCCGATGCAGCGGCTCATCCAGGAGCGCGTCAAGAAACCGCTCGCCGACGAACTATTATTCGGCAAGCTCGAGGGCGGTGGGCACGTCAAGGTATCGGCGAACGACGAAGGACTAGCATTCGAGTTCCAGCCGCGCGCGGAAAGCGCGCAGAAGGCGACGTCAGTAGAGGAATAACCGACTGGTTACGGTGTTTGAAAAGCAAACCCCGGTGATGCCGGGGTTTGTTGTTTGTGGAGCAGGATTCCCTTCGACCCTCAACTCTTGTCCTCCCTCTTACAGGGGGAGGAGGAGTTGGTGTGATTCTTTGGTTCTATCGGGCGCGGAAAGTTATACGGCCCTTGGTGAGATCGTAGGGGGTCAACTGCACGGTCACGCGGTCGCCGGTGAGAATGCGGATATAGTTCTTGCGCATCTTGCCCGAGATGTGGGCCGTGACGACATGGCCGTTGTCGAGTTTGACGCGGAACAGGGTATTGGGGAGGGTCTCGATGATCGAGCCTTCCATTTCGATGTGTTCTTCTTTCGCCACGCGTTTCCTTAGGGGTTCAACCGGCGGCGTAGTTTGCCTGAGCCGTGTGGGGGCGTAAAGCTCCGTTGCGACCTCAAGCGTCGCCCGCAGCACGCCGGCGCAGCGGTTTCTGACAAGCCACGCGTGGGTGCATCTCCTCCCGGAACAGCACGATGTGCAGTTGCAGAAAGCGCTCGGTTTCTTCGTGACCCAGCTGGGACAGGTTCTCGCGCAAGGCGTGGTAGTGGGTTTCGTTCAGGTGGAGGACGTTGTGTGGAAGGCCGTGTTCCCGCTGGAAGTCGCGGATCAGGCGGTAGAGGAAGCTCAACATAGGGTGCCTCGCCGATTCGGATTGCTTGGCCGATGTAGAGCAACTCCCATGCCGCACCGCCCGGCCGTGCGTGTCGGACGGAGTCACAGTGTGTCGCGGGGTGTGTCAGTTGGATGACGCGTCGGCCGAAGAAGGAGAATCGAGCAGCCGCCAGCGGCCGTCGAGGTAGGCTTCGAGCGGGCGGTAGTTTTCTTTGTAGGCCATCTTCGGGCATTCCCGAATGAGATAGCCGAGGTAGACATACGCGAGCCTAAGTTGTCGCGCCCGTTCGATTTGCCACAGCACCGCGAAGATACCGAGCCCGCGGTGTTTTTCGAGCGGATCGAAGAAGGTGTACACGGCCGACAACCCGTCGGGCAGATGATCCACCACCGCCACCGCGAGCAGCCGTTCACGCAAGCGCATCTCATAGAAGACAGTATGTACGTGGCGGCTCAAAAGGAAGTTCGTGTACTTCTGCGGATCGGGGTCGTCCATGCCGCCACCGGCGTGCCGGTTCTTCTGGTAGCGCAAGTAAAGCGCGAAGTGTTCCGGGTCGTAGGCCGGTGCCTGCGCCGTGATCTTGAGATCGCTGTTGCGCGCCAGGATGCGCCGCTGGCTGCGGTTGGGACGAAACAGCGCCGCCGGCACGCGCACGGGCGTGCACGCCTGGCAGTCGCGGCAGTGCGGGCGGTAGACGAGGTCGCCGCTGCGGCGGAAGCCCAGGCGCATGTACGAAGCGTAGGTTGCGCTGTCAATGGGCGCGCGTGGGTCCACGAATAGCGACGTCGCCACCCGCCCCGGCAGGTAGCTGCACGGGTGCGGCATGGACAGGAACATTTCCGGCGTTTTGTGTTCCCGCGTCATGAGTTTGAGCTATTGAAGCGGCGGTCAGGCGGTTGACTGGGCGCTAGCTGTATTAGTCGGCACGATCTCAAATACTAGCCACACTTGACCGCCGCTTCAATAACAAAGACACATACGCGCGCAAAGTCAAATGGGCTTTAGTGTGTTACGACCAGAAAAGGATCGAAAGTCCAGCGACCACGGCGTTCGGGCAGCGCGAGCGCTGTCGCAAGACGATCGAGAAAGTCGCGTCGACGAATCTCCTCCGCTCCCAGGCTGAAAAGGTGCCGCGACGGCAGCTGGCAGTCAATGACTTGGAATCCCCATACCCGAAGTTGGCGTACTAAATACACGAGCGCGACCTTGGAGGCGTCGGTGGCACGCGCAAACATGGACTCGCCGAAGAAGGCGCCACCGAGCGCCACGCCGTAGAGCCCGCCCACGAGCTTTCCCTCGCGCCAGCTTTCGACAGAGTGTGCGTAACCCAGCTCGTGCAGTCGCGCGTACGCCTCGAGCATTTCCGGAGTAATCCATGTCCCACCAAGTGGGTGCTGTGGTCGTGGCGCGGCACAGGCCTGCACCACCTCGCGAAAAGAGGTATCGAGCGTGAGCGCAAAGTCACCATGTCGAATCGTCTTGCGCAGGCTGCGCGAGACCTTGAGTTTATCGGGGAACAATACCGCGCGCGGATCGGGTGACCACCATAGGATCGGCTGGCCCTCGTTGTACCACGGGAAGATGCCGTGGCGGTACGCTTCGAGCAAGCGCTCGGCGCGTAAGTCGCCGCCGATGGCGAGCAGGCCTTCGGGGGAGGCGAGATTGGCGGGCGGAAAGCGTAGGTCGGCCGAGTTGGAATTTAGTACGAACATCTATCTGGTCCTTTCATCCTCTTCTTCCCGCCGGGGTGCACGAAAATCACGCGCACACGTTCGACGGCGTGGATGTCCGCCGGACATCCACGACATCTCCTCCTCACTTCCCGCTGATGCGGGAGAGGGAGGCGAGCCGTGCCTTTCGCACCTGGGCGCATGAAAACCGCACGCGCCCGCTCAACGGTGCGAATGTTCACCGAACATTCTCGACATCCCCGTTGCGCCTACGCGCGGTTTCCTTGACTTGGCGAAAAGGCGAGTGCTCGTTTAGTTCATCCATGTAAACCCCGACGCTTCCCTGTTCGCGTTGAAGAAAGTCGGCCACCGCCCGCTGAAGATCGGCGTCGCGCAGCCAATGGGCGGAGTAAGTCGGTGCCGGAACGAAGCCGCGCGCCAACTTGTGTTCTCCCTGCGCGCCCGCCTCGTAGCGCGCCAGGCGCTCGGCGATGCAATATTCGATGGCCGTGTAATAGCAGGTTTCGAAATGGAGGCCGGGAAACCCCGGTCGTCCGCCCCAGTAGCGCCCGTAGAGTGTATGCGCGCTGCGCAAACACAGCGCCGCGCCGACGCATTCGCTCCCGTATCGCGCGACCACCATCACCACATGCGCTGGCATGGTCTCGCCCAGCATCATGAAGAACTCGCGCGTTAAATAAGGAATGGCATCGTGGTGGCGAATGGTTGCACGATAAAAGTCGTAGAAGATATTCCATATTTCCGGCGTGATCGCCGCGCCCCGCAATACCGCCAGCGTCACGCCCGCCTCGCGCACCCGACGTCGTTCGCGCCGGATGTTGTTGCGTTTGTGCGCCGTCAACGCGTCGAGAAAATCCTCGAAGTCGCGGTAACCGGGATTGGACCAGTGCAACTGGCATCCGACGCGCGGCAGGAAACCGTGAC
>JBGPGJ010000103.1:0-6535 GCA_041483795.1 Sulfurifustaceae bacterium | reverse complement strand
CGCCGCCAGATAATTGACGCCGTGTTGATCTATTACCTGCTTGAGCGCCTGCATGCGCGGGTAGGCGCCTTTGACGCGCAGCTCCATTAACTCGTCGGTAAGAAGGCCCGCGCCGGCACCGCAGCAAAAGGTTGCCTCACCGATTGTTTCCCGCGTCATATCGTGGAATTTGTTGACGCAGGCTTTGACAATGGCGCGCGGAATAGTGAATTGTCCGCCGGGAACGTTGCCCATGCGCGAGGCGCGTGCGACGTTGCATGAATCATGGTAAGTGACAATCTTGTCGTCGTTTGCCGATTTGTCGAACCTGAACGCATCGCGCTGGATGAGGTCGTACGTTACCTCGCAGATATGTTGCGGTGCAGGGTAGTTGGGATCGAGGAAGTCGAAGGGACCGATAAGCGTGTTCCAAAAGCTGTAAGCGACGCGCCAGGCGTGACCGCATTCGCCGACAACGATGCGTTTGACGCCGAGATCGAGCGCCGCTTCGCGGATGCGCATCGCTGTCTTCTTGAGATGCTCGCGTGAACCGGTAAAGAGCGCGAAGTTCGACATCTCGGAGGCGTATGTGGAAAGTGTCCACGAGATACCGGCGGCGTGAAAAACTTTGGCGTAGCCGATGAGCCCATCCACGTGTGGCTCGGCGAAAAAGTCCGCCGACGGCGTGACCAGCAATACGTTCGCGCCTTTGACATCGAGCGGAAATTTCACATCTGCGCCGGTTTCGGCCCTGACGTCTTCTTCCAGTCCTTCGAGCGTGTCACGCAATGCCGGCCCCGGCAGCCCGAGGTTGTTACCGATCCGATGGACCTTGCCGATGATCTCGTTCGAGTATTTCTGCCCCAGCCCGACCGTATTCATGATCTCGCGCGCGGCCATCGAGATCTCGGCGGTGTCTATACCGAAAGGGCAATATACCGAACAACGGCGACATTGCGAGCACTGGTGAAAATACGTGTACCACTCGTCCAATACATTTCGCGTCATGTCGCGTGCGCCGACGAGCCATGGGAAATATTTGCCGGCAAAGGTGTAATAGCGCCGATAGACCGAGCGCAGCAGATTTTGGCGCGCGACCGGCATGTTGTTCGGATCTCCGGTGCCGAGATAGTAGTGGCACTTCTCGGTACAGGCGCCGCATTGCACGCACGAGTCGAGAAATACCCGTAGTGCGCGCGACTCGCGCACCAGTTCGCCGAGCCGGAAGACGGCTTTGTGCTCCCAGTCCGGCGCGAGTTTGCTTGGGAAGCCGAGCGCCGTTTGGAATTCAGGTTTGGCAACGTGAGGGCGTGAATGCGCCATCGTTCCCGGCGTGACCGGAGGAATTACAAGACGTTTACCGAGTTTCGGTATCTCGAAGTCAGTCACGATTTATTTCCTTACTTCGTCGGCGGTCCAACCCGCTACATGCCGACGGTCGCGTGAATCGTCCACCTGGTTGCGCGTCGGACTGAAGAATACGCCCGGTGCGTGCAGCAGTTTTGAAATCGGGAACACCATCATTAAAACGGCAACCAGTGCGAGGTGAACCAACAATAGCGGTTGTGCCGGCAGCGGCCGCCAATCGAAATAAATTAAGCCGGTAAAAAACGCCCGCAGCCCGAGGATATCCGGGTAGGCGGCATAACGCATCGTGAGCCCCGTGAGCACGATGCCCATGAGCAGCGCCAGCATGAGATGGTCGGAAGGCGCCGTGATGTAACGCAGACGGTCCACCAGAAAACGGCGCGCCCACAGACCTGCGAGCCCGACAACCAACATGAACCCGGCGTATCCACTCAAGAACTCGAGCGGGGCGAGCACGCGCCCAAACGATCCGAAGAAAACGTTCAGGTGCCGAATCACGGCGAGCACGAGGGCGAAGTGGAACAGCCAGCCAAAAAACCAGATCCATTTATTTGCTTTGAACAAACTTTCAAAGACGACGATTTCCTTGAACATGCGCCACACTACACCGGTACGCGTTGTCGGTGCCGGTGTGGTCGGGATTTTAAGTGGTTGCGGCGTACGCGCGTAGAGATAAATCTTGTACCCGAGTCCGCCTACGAGAATTGCCGTCGCGGCGTAGAACAGCAGGGCGTAAAATACGGTTGCCATTGTCGTGGTTCGCGCGCCCCGCGCAAACCGGGCTGCGTTACACGCAGCCGGTCGGCTTCGGCAGGCCGGCGTAGCGGCAGGCTTGCTTCGCGGGGCCATAGGGGAACAGCTCGTAAAGATACTTGCTATTGCCCTTGTCGGCGCCGAGCTTCTTGCCGATCGCTTTCGTCAGCACGCGTACGGCCGGTGCGATCTCGTACTCTTTATAGTACTCGCGCAGGAAGTAGATGACTTCCCAGTGCGCCGGCGTCAGCTCGCAATAATCGGCCTTGGCCATCTCCTTCGCCACTTCCTCGTTCCAGTCGGAAAGGTTGACCAGATAACCTTCTTCATCGGTTTCGAGTTTCTTGCCGGAGATGTGATGGACAGTAGTCATAAATATATTTTGCTCCCGATAAGGACTTATAGCCAGGCGATGACAGGGGAATGTTCGGCGACTAAATCCACGAACCCGCCGTAGTCCACGAGTCCCACGCCGTCCAGAATCTTATCCTGGATACCACGTGCCTCAATGTCTTGCCGCAGGGCGTAGACATGAACTTTCGCCATCGCCTTTTCGACCTGCGACGTGAAGTGGGTCCCTTTCATTGCACCGTAGACGCCGTCCTCGATCAATAAGACAGCGGCGCCTTCGGTAACATGTTCAAGGCAGCTCTTCAACGCGTTGCGCTCGAACGGCGATTTGTTAATGGTGTGCAGCATCATCGCATTTTAGAAACTCAGAATCACGTCTTGTTCGGCCATGCGCTGCGCCAGTTCTTGTGCCGACAATATCTGGACCGGCACGAGCAGATCGGCCTCGGTCAGGCCGCGCGCCTCGAGTGAGCCGCGTTCGAGGTAGATTTTGTCGACATCGTAATCCGCCAGCGCACGATAAGTGCGCGAAAAATTCTTGGTCTCGATACCCCGGGTGTCCTGATTTTTGACGAGCTGATATACGCCATCGTCCAAGAACACCGCCGAAACATCTTGATTGAACGCTGCGCCAATCAGCACCACCTCAAGCGACTCAAACGCGTAGATGGTGCCGTGCGGCGCCTTGCGGTTGACGTACATGAACTTCTTCGGTGGTCGGCCTGCTTCCATGTTACCAATTCGGGTACTCGAGATTTCAATCACCGAACACCACAACGCGGTCGGCCTTGATGCTGGCCTCGATGAGTTGGCCGAGTCCGGAAATACGAAAACCTGGTGCGACGTTGTCGTCGTCCAGGCCGTGACGTTTAGCCTCGTCCAGATCAACGATACCGCGGCGTTCAGCCGCCGCTACACACACCACCAGGTCGAGCCGGTATTGTTGCGCGAGTGTCGACCAGCGTTTGACGACATCGCGATCGTCCCGCGGCGGAGTCGCGAGGCGGGTCGCGTTGTACACGCCGTCGTGATAGAAGAACACACGCACGATATCGTGACCCTTTCCCAGGGCCGCCTTGGTGAAGTGATAGGCCGTATCCGACGCTTGGTGCGTGTACGGCCCCTCGTTGACCAATACGGCAAACTTCAACGTAGTTCCTCACGTTCCGGTTTTAACTTGACGCTCATCCTACCTCATCTTCGTGTTCGTGGGCCTTGCATGGCGAACGTGACACGAGCAGCGCGGGCAATTATTCCAGGAACAGGCGCTGGGTAGCGCGTGGCAGGCGGCTGACGAACGCGAGGGTTGTACCCGCGTTCGTCGTAGTGTTACTTGGTCTTCTTTTCCAAGTCGAGTGCCGCGGAGTTGATGCAATAGCGCAGACCGGTTGGGTTGGGTCCATCCGGAAAGACGTGACCGAGATGCGCGCCGCAATGACGGCAGTGTACCTCGGTGCGTTGCATAAGGAGGCTGCGGTCTTCCTCCGTGGCGACGTTCTCAGACTTGGCCGGTGCCCAAAAGCTCGGCCAGCCGCTGCCGGAGTCGAACTTGGTTTCGGCATCGAACAGTTCCGCGCCGCAACACACGCAGCGGTACATACCCTGGTCGTGACAATCCCAGAACTTGCCCGTGAACGGGCGTTCGGTACCTTTCTCACGCGTGACGCGGTATTGCTCCGGAGTTAGCTTGGTACGCCACGTGGCCCCAGGTTTTTCGTTTTTCGGTTTCATGAGTGATCCCTCTGTTGAAAATTTAGCAGTAAATATGGGTATTTTGAAACACCTGGCTTGTTATTTCCGCATCCGTTTGTCTGGCACAGAAGCTGCCTCCTTACAGGGGGCGCCCGTTGGGCAAGGGGCTGCTCAAAGTCCCTAACCGGAATGGGTGTGGTTTAAGGAGATGCGACATGGCAAGGTTTGAGACAGGGAACGGCAGCCGATATTTGGGCGCGATGGTCCGTTGGGGACGGGGTCTTGCACTCGGGACGGCCGTGATGGCGGCAATGCCAGCACCCTGGGGCGGGGAACTAAACCTGTTGGTTAATGGTTGGTCTCGTCACATTAGTCCACCCGCGGGAACGAATTACAACGAACGCCACTGGGGCGCGGGGCTTCAGTACGACTTCGACCGCGTCGAGGAACACTGGGTTCCGTTCCTTACCGCTTCGGGTTTCAAGGACTCTTTACGCAACATGTCCTATTACGCCGGTGGCGGTGCCGTGCGCCGTTTCGATGTCGCCCCAGCGCTCAACAACCTGCACTTCGATCTCGGAGCCGTGGCGTTTGTGATGACGCGCAAGAACTTCAAAGACAACAATCCATTCCTGGGCGCATTGCCGGTCGCTTCAATCGGTACCGATCACTTTGCGGTGAACATTACCTACGTTCCGAAGGTGCATCCCAAGCTTATCCCGGTCTGGTTCTTTCAGTTGAAGGTTCCGCTCGCGAAATACTGACTCATCCACCCACCGCCCGTCGGCGGCTGCGCAGCGTCAACCCAGCGTTAAACAATCCGCGCACGCGATTGATCGTCGCGACGCGCGGCGCCGATTGTGGCTTGGCCCTGGCCCGCTATAATACGGCCCACTGCTTACGGACCCGTCCCCAGCCATGCACGATTTCGACTCACTCTCCACCCATCTGCGCTCGCTCACGGAACGCGCCGCCACCCTGCGGAGGGGTCTTTGACGTAGCTCGAAAGGAAGAACGGCTGCGCGAGGTCGAACGCGAGCTTCAACAACCCGACATCTGGAACAATCCCGCCCGCGCACAGGAGTTGGGGCGCGAGCGCGCGCGTCTTGAAGAAGAGGTTGGGGGTTTTGCTCGTCTTGAGCGCGGGCTCGCGGACGCAGGCGAGCTGCTCGAACTGGTACGTACGGAAGCCGATGAATCTGTCCTGGCATCGGTGGCGGCCGATCTCGCTAACGCCGATAAGGTAATCCACGCGGCCGAGTTCAACCGGATGTTCGCCGGCGAGATGGATTCGCACAACGCCTTTATGGACATTCAGTCCGGCGCCGGCGGCACCGAGGCGCAGGACTGGGCCAACATGCTGTTGCGCATGTACCTGATGTGGGGCGACAAGCACGGTTTCAAAACCGAAATACTCGAGGTTTCCGAGGGCGAGGTCGCGGGCATCAAGAGCGCCACGGTGAAGTTCAACGGTCCCCACGCCTACGGTTGGTTGCGCACCGAAACGGGCGTGCATCGGCTGGTGCGCAAAAGCCCCTTCGATTCCGGCAATCGTCGCCATACGTCGTTCGCCTCGGTATTCGTCTATCCGGAAGTGGACGATGACGTCGAAGTCGAGATAAACCCGGCCGATTTGCGAATTGATACGTACCGCGCGAGCGGTGCAGGCGGCCAGCATGTGAATCGCACGGACTCGGCGATACGTATCACACACTTGCCGACCAACGTGGTCGTGCAATGCCAATCCGATCGCTCGCAGCATCGCAATCGTGCCGAGGCAATGAAGATGCTGAAGGCGCGCCTGTACGAGGTCGAAATGCACAGGCGCCTTGCCGAGAAACAGAAACTCGAGGCTACCAAGAGCGATGTCGAGTGGGGTCACCAGATTCGTTCCTATGTGCTCGATCAGTCGCGTATCAAGGATTTACGAACAGGTGTGGAGACCGGGAATCCGAGCGCGGTGCTCGACGGCGATCTGGACCAGTTCATCGAGGCGAGCCTTAAGAATCCGCAGGTAAACGTGCCATAATCTCCCAGGCCCATGACCGACAACCAAGACGAAAACGAACTAATTGCGCAGCGGCGCGCCAAACTTGCCGAGCTGCGCCGTCAGGGCGTGGCGTTCCCGAACGACTTTAAACGCAATGTCGTTGCGAGCGAGTTGCGCGCCGAGTACGGCGGCAAGGACAACGCCTGGTTCGAGGCGAACCCCGTGCGCGTGCAGATCGCCGGGCGCATGATGACGATGCGTGTAATGGGCAAGGCAAGCTTTTGTCATGTGCAGGACATGTCCGGTCAAATCCAGCTTTACTTGCAACGCGATGTACTCGGCGCCAAGTACGAAGAGTTCAAGAAGTGGGATCTCGGTGACATCATCGGCGCCGAGGGCGGG
>JBGPGJ010000102.1:0-6537 GCA_041483795.1 Sulfurifustaceae bacterium | reverse complement strand
CGCCAATACGAATTTTCTTTGGCCGTTCGGCCGGAATGACCGCCATGTCCGCTCCGCGGGTATCTGAAACCTACCCTGAACTATAGAATATCGCGCTAACGTTATGTGACTAAAAGGCTTTGGCCGTCCGCGGACGCACCGCGAAATAGCGAAACCCTCTGATTTAGAGCAATTTCTGGACCACTACTCATGGCGTTTCATCTCCATGTCGTGCTGTACCAACCCGTAATCCCGCCCAATACCGGTAAGAAACGTAGCCCTACTCGCTGCGCTCGTTCGTCTTGCCTAATCTCGCGCGGCTGTGCGCCAACACGGGCGCGCGGCTACACCTCATCGAACCGCTTGGATTCACGCTCGAGGACAAGGAACTGCGCCGCGCCTGCCTCGACTACCACGAGTGGGCGGAAGTGCGTACCTATAAAAACCTCGCGTCGTTCTTGGAAAGCGTTGCCCCTGCCAGGATATTTGCGTTTTCCACTCGTAACCGGCGGCTGTATACAGATATTGCCTACGCCGACAACGACGCCCTGCTCTTCGGACCCGAAACACGGGGGTTACCACAGGAGATTCTGGACGGCTTACCTGAAGCACGGCACTTACGACTACCGCTGCACCCCGGCAACCGCAGCTTGCCTTAGGTAAGACGAACGAGCACAGCGAGTAGGGCTACGTTAGCCTTTCGAATGCGGTGGCAATTGCGGTTTACGAAACATGGCGGCAGCTTAAATTTGACGGCGGAGTCTGAGATAAACGACGTATCAACCGTTCTCAGCACGCGGTTCGCGCTTAAGCAGCGCCTCGACCGCAGCCTGGGGTGGGAGATTTTCAAAGAGGACGCGGTAGACCTGTTCGGTGATGGGCATCTCGACCTTGAGGCGCGAGGCAAGTTGATGAAGCTCGCGCGCGGTGGCGACGCCCTCAACTTCCTGACCGATCTCCGACATCACTTCACCGAGCTTGCGGCCTTGGCCGAGGCCGAGGCCGAGACGGCGGTTGCGCGATAAATTATCCGTGCAGGTAAGAATCAGGTCACCCGCACCGGTGAGGCCCATGAAGGTTTCTTTCTTTCCACCCATGGCCACGCCGAGGCGCGTGAGTTCCGCGAGCCCGCGCGTGATGAGCGCGGCGCGGGCGTTGGCACCGAAACCGAGCCCATCGCTGATACCGGCGGCGATGGCGATAACGTTCTTGATCGCGCCGCCCAACTGCACGCCGGCGACGTCGCCGTTGATGTAAACGCGCGTGCGCTCGCCACGCAGCCAAGCGGCCACCGTCTCGGCGGTCGCAGTCTTCTCGGAAGCGACGGTAAATGCCGTGGGCAATCCAAGCGCTACCTCGCGCGCGAAGGTCGGGCCTGAAATGACCGCCAGCGCCGTGGCCTTGCCCAAAATCTCGCGCGCAACGTCGCTCAACAACCTGCCCGTTCCCGGCTCGAGTCCCTTGGTCGCACAAGCGATAACCGTCTCGCGCGACGCGAGAGGCGCGATCGCGGCGATGGTGGCGCGATAGGCGTGACTCGGAACTGCGATAAGAACATGCGCGGTGGGCTTTATGAGAGCGCTGAGGTCACCACAAGTGGAAATGTTGGACGGTAACTCGATGCCTGGCAGAAATATGGCGTTTTCGCGCTCGTGCTCCATGCGCGCCAGCCGTGCCGAATCGACATCCCACAGACGCGCCATATAGCCGTTGCGCGCGAGCAGAATGCCGAGCGCCGTGCCCCAGGAACCGGCGCCGAGAATCGCTATTGTCCGCGTCGTGTCTGAATGCATGCTTTTTGTAAAGAGTGAAGAGTGGGGTGTTAGGCGCAAAAAACCTCATGCCTCTTACGCCTTACCCCTAACGCCTCACCCCTCACGCCTGGCCTTGCGCCGGCTGCTGCGCCCCACTGCGCTTCTGCTCATACAGCGCACCGAAATTGATCGGGTTGATGAGCAATTGCGGAAATCCGCCCTTGCCGACGAGTTCGTTAACCGTCTCGCGCGCGAACGGCAGCAACACGTGGGCGCAATCGACTTCGAGCGCGTGCGCGAGCGCTTCGCCGTTCACCCCCTGCACGCGAAACACACCCGCTTGCTGTACCTCGACCAGGAACAGGGGCTTATCCTCGAACTTGGCGTTGATTTGCACCGTCAACGTTACTTCGTAATAACCCTGCTCCGACTCGATCGGCCGGTGCGCGAGCGCGATCTGCACGCCGACCTCGGGCGGCTGGTTCTGGAGAAAAACACCGGGCGCCCCGGGTGCCTCGTAGGAGACGTCCTTGAGGTAAATCTTCTCGAGGCCAAAAAACGCTTGCGCTGCCTGGTTCTCGGTCATTGGATTTTCCGGTCGTTAAATGGGTGCGACGTTAAGGTTTAGCCAGCAACGCGTCCAGCTCGCCAAGATGGTCGAGTTCGGCGAGTTCCCGGTAACCGCCCACGTGCGTGTCGCCGATGAATATCTGCGGTACGGTGCGCCGACCGCTGCGTTCGATCATTTCCTTGCGTCGCCTGGGATCATCATCCACCAGAATCCTTTCGAATTGCACGCCCTTACGCGCCAGGAACGCCTCGGCCATGCGGCAGTACGGACAGATGCGCGTGCTGTACACGAGCACGGCGGCCACGGCTATTTTTGTAGCGGCAACTGGCTGCGCTCCCAGGCGGCCATACCGCCCGCCAGCACGCGCACATTCGCGAAGCCGCGCTGACGCAGCATCACCGCGCCCTTGACCGCGCGCTCGCCGCCGCGACAAGTGACGATCAGCGGCCGCTGTTTGTATTTCTCAAGCTCGCGCATACGGTCTTTGAACTCGGAGAAAGGTACGTTGAGGGCGTTGGTGATATGGCCGGCGCGAAAATCGTTCGGGTCGCGCACGTCCACCACCACGCCGTCCTGGCGGTTGATGAGCTGCACGGCCTCCGCCGGACTTACCTTCTGCACGCGGTGAATCAGCTCAGTCACCGGCCCCGCCGCCAACAGCGCCAACACCACGACCAAGGCCAGAAACAGATACCAGTTATTAATTACGAACTGTGTGATTTCCATGATGTACCGTTGTGCTGCTCGTGAGCCGGCGCCGCAGCGCCGGCGGGTTTGATTCGGACAGTGGGGAAGAACCTAGTCGCAGCGACTGCAAAAGGCCTCACGCAGCGAGCCGATCAGGTTGAGGATCTTGGGGTCGCCGATACGGTAGTACACCTTATTCGCGTCCTTGCGCGTGGTCACGATGTTTTCGTCGCGCAGGACGGAGAGATGCTGGGAGATGTTGCTTTGCGAGGTTCCCATTCGATCCACGATGTCCTGCACGCTGGCTTCGCTGGTCTGGCCGAGCATGCACAAAATCTTCAGCCGTAGCGGATGCGCCATGGCCTTTAGGGAACGTGAAGCGAGATAAATATCTTCTTCGTTCGTCAGTAACAGCTGTTCAACTTTTTCCGCGGTAGCGCTCATGATCTGACCTCGTGGTGACAACCGGGTATCCCATCCCGCTCAATTGACCGGTTTGTAACCCGCCGGTGTCGGCAACACTCGAAACATTATACAATTTCACGCAATTAACCGAAAACGCACTGATTGACGACGGATACGACGACCATGCCCAAGCCCGTGGTGCTCATCGTCCTCGACGGCTGGGGCTACAGCGAAAACCCGCAATACAACGCCATTGCGGCCGCCCGCAAACCCGCCTGGGAGCGTCTGTGGGCCTATCCGCACACGCTGATTCAGGCCTCCGAAGGCGCCGTCGGACTGCCGTCGAAGCAGATGGGCAACTCCGAGGTCGGTCACCTCAACCTCGGCGCGGGGCGCGTGGTGTATCAGGAATACTCGCGCATCAACCGCGAGATCGCCTCGGGCGCATTCTTTAATAACCCCGCTTTCACCGAATCGGTGGACGCGGCGGTAAAGAGCGGCCGCGCGGTGCACGTTCTGGGTCTACTCTCGCCCGGCGGCGTGCACAGCCACGAAGACCATTTGCATGCGATGGCCGAACTCGCGGTCAAACGCGGCGCGATCAAACTTTGTGTGCACGCCTTTCTCGACGGGCGCGACACGCCGCCGCAGAGCGCGGCGGCCTCGATCGCGGCCATGGAGAAAAAACTCGCGATGCTCGGGCACGGGCGCATCGCTTCGATTTGCGGTCGTTACTTCGCCATGGATCGCGACAAGCGCTGGGAGCGCGTGCAACGCGCCTACGATCTGCTTACACAGGGTAAGGGCGAGTCCACCGCGCCCAGCGCGCGCGCCGCGCTCGAAGCCGCGTATGCGCGCGGCGAGACCGACGAGTTCGTGAAGGCGACGGTTGTCGCGCCGCCCGGCGAAGTTCCACGACGTATCGAGGACGGCGACGCCGTAATCTTCATGAACTTCCGTTCCGACCGCGCGCGCGAACTCACGGCGGCATTCACCGACAAGGATTTCAACGGTTTCGTGCGCGCGAAGGTACCAAAGCTTGCCGCGTTCGTGACGCTCACGGAGTACAACGACAAATTCAAAAACGTGCGCGTGGCGTTTCCACCGGAGCGTCTGACTAACATGTTCGGCGCCTACATTGCGGAGCGCGGGATGCATCAACTGCGCATCGCCGAGACCGAGAAATACGCGCACGTGACCTTCTTCTTCAACGGCGGTATCGAAACACCGTACACGAACGAGGATCGCATCCTCGTGCCCTCGCCCCGGGACGTGCCGACCTACGATCTCAAACCCGAGATGAGCGCGCCCAAGGTGGCCGAGGAGATGGTAAAAGCGATCAAGAGCGGCAAGTACGACGCCATAGTCTGCAATTTCGCGAACGCCGATATGGTCGGTCACACCGGCAACGTCGAGGCCACGGTCAAGGCGATCGAGGCAGTCGACGACGCGCTCGGACGCATACTCGAGGCCGTGCTCGCCATGGGCGGCGAGATGCTCATCACCGCCGACCACGGCAACGCCGAGGAAATGTTCGATCCCGTGACCGGTCAGCCGCATACGGCGCATACGACCAACCCGGTGCCATTGATCTACGTCGGCCGTCCGGCGGTTATGGCGCCTATGGGTGCGCTCGAAGATATCGCGCCGACAATGCTGAAGCTCATGGGATTGCCGATTCCCTCCGAGATGACCGGCCACCCGCTCGTCGAGCTACGTCGTGGCGCCGCTGCCGCAGCGAGCTAGGCGTGCTGCGTTTAACCGGGTGCAATGACGCTGCGCCGGAGAACCATTCCTACACTATTTCTCCGTGCGACGCATGGTCTGCCTGCGGCGCTGGGGTGCCTCCTCGCGCTTGCGATCACCAGCTTCGCCGATGAGCGCGCGGCGCAACTTGAGCGCGTGCGGGCTCGCTTGCAGACACTTCAAAGCGAACTCAACACAACCACGGGTCAGCGCGACGCCGCGCGCGAGGAAGTGCATGGCCTCGAGCGTAAGATCGGCGCGCTTGTGAACGAACTGCGCGAAATCGAGAAACGCCTGAAACTCGACGAACAACGACTCAAGACGCAGCGCGAACGGGCCGGCGCTGCGCGCCAGCATCTCGATGCGCAACGCGAGGGGCTCGCGCGTCAAGTGCGTGCGCAATATGTCGCCGGGCGCCAGGAACAACTCAAATTGTTACTCAACCAGCAGGACCCCGAAGTCGCTTCGCGCATGCTGACCTATTACCGCTATGTCCACCGCGCTCGACTCGAACGCATCGAATCAGTCCAGACGGCACTTACGGACTCGCGTACGGTCGAAAAGCGTGTGCAAGCGAAACAACAGGAGCTGCTTGGGCTGCGCGAGACGCAGCAAAACCGCAAAACCGAACTCGAGGCGAGCCGGGGTCGTCGCGGCGAACTGCTCGCGAGCCTCGATCGGCGCGTGGCGACGCAATCGCGGGAAATCGAAACACTGCGCGAAGACGAGGCGCGCCTGGCGCGGCTGCTGCAAGAAATCAAATCGGCATATGCCGAAATTCCGTTGCCGAGCGACGTCAAGGGCGCCTTCAGTACGCTCAAGGGTAAGCTCGCGCTGCCTGCGAAGGGACGGGTGCTGGCGCGTTACGGAGACTCGAAATCGGTCGGCAACCTCAAGTGGCGCGGGCTGTTTTTGGCCGCCGCCGAGGGGTCACCGGTACATGCGGTTTCGCGCGGGCGGGTGGCGTACGCCGATTGGCTGCGCGGGTTTGGTCTACTCTTGATTCTGGAGCATGGCGATGGCTATATGACGTTGTACGGGCATAATCAGGGCTTGTACAAACAAGCGGGCGAGTGGGTGGATGCGGGCGAGGCGATTGCCCGCGTTGGCAGCACCGGCGACGCGCCACAACCGGGGCTTTACTTCGAGGTCCGACACAACGGCGAGCCGCGCGATCCGCTGCTCTGGTGTCGGATACGTTAGGCGAAGCGGGGTATTCGCGCAGGCGCTTAACGCACCTGCGCGCCGCAGAGCGCCCGCACTTGGGGGAGCTGCGAAAGCAGCGAACGCCCGTCTAGGGGTGAGGCGGAGTAGTCGCCGACGTCCAGTGGACGTCGGTGCCGCCGAACGGGCGGGCCGAATTTGCCTGCCCGGGGCCGGCATCGGGCTGGGCTT